>JBMFPD010000035.1:0-16787 GCA_049969295.1 Anaerolineae bacterium
GAGGTCATCCTGCGGGCGATGGTGGAACGGCTCGCACAGGAGGGGGGTTCCCTCCTGCCGCCCCTCCGCGAGGCCTACGAGCGGGTGGTGGGGCCGGAGGGGCACTTCCAGGTGGCCCTGGGCTTCAACGAGGCGTTGCAGGCCTTCTTCGCCACCTCGGAACGGCCCCTGGCCCTCCTCCTGGACGAGTTTGACGAGCCCCTGGCGGGGATGCCCCGGCGGGTCTTCCTCAACCTGCGGGCCCTGAAGGACCGCTACCGGGAGCGCCTCTCCTTCGTCACCGCCACCAACCGCCGCCTCCCCACCCTGCGCCACCAGCACGAGGTCCTGGAGTTCTGCGAACTCTTCGCCCTCCACACCTACGACCTGGGCCCCCTCGCCCGCGAGGACGCGTGGCAGTACGTCCAGGAGTTCGCCCAACGCGAGGGCGTCACCTTTGACGAACACGACTTCGCCTTCATCTGCCAGCAGGCAGGAGGGCACCCGGGCCTGATGGAGGTGGTGTGCCGCTCGCTCGGCCAGGTCACGGGGAAACCCCTGCGGGATGCCACCCAGGACTTCCTCATCCACCGGGAAGTGCGGGACCTCCTGGCCCAGGAACCGGCGGTCCAGGCCGAGTGCGCCCGGATCTGGAACGACCTCCTGCCGGATGAACAGGAGGCCCTCCTAGCCCTCGTCTCGCCAGGCCAGGGTCCCTCCGCCGAGAGCCTGAGCCGCCTGCTCCGCCGCCGCGTGGTGGTGGAGGAAGAGGGGGAGGCCGTGCCCTTCTGCCACCTCTTCCGCGATTACCTCCGCCGCCAGTACCTGAGCCGCAAGGAGCCCCAGGAAGGCGTGCAGGTGGATGTGGACTCCGGCGAGGTGTGGGTGGACGGGCGCAAGGTGCCCCCTCTGACCAACCTGGAGTTCCGCCTTCTCCTCCTCCTTTACGGTCGCATGGGCAAGATCTGCGATAAGTACCAGGTCGTGGAGGCCGTCTGGGGCCAGGAGTACCTGGACGAGGTGGACGACGCCCGCATTGAGAAACTGGTGAGCCGCCTGCGCCACAAACTGGAAGAAGACCCCGCCAACCCCAAGTACCTGGTCACCGTGCGCGGCCGCGGCTACCGCCTGATGCCGGCGTGATGATGAAGCGATCAGCAATCAGCGGGCAGCGGGCAGCCGCCGACGGCTGAGTGCTGACGGCTGATGGCTAATTGCTGATGGCTGATTGCTGACAGGCTAATTGCTGACCGCTCCCAATGTCAGCCTGGTGTCGGCCGCGCGTCAAGCGGGCCACCCTGCAGGGGGATACAATGGAGGTAGAGTAGAAACGGTCACCAGATGCAGATAGACTTGAACTCAGGAGGCGTGAAGATGGCATCCCTTTTGGAAAAAGCGATGGTCCTCATCAAGGCCAACCTCCACTACCTGGTGGACCAGGCCCTGAAGCAGAACTCCCTGGCCGTCATCGACCAGTACATCCGCCAGGTGGAAGACAGCCTGGCGGACCTGGAAGACGCGGCCGCCACTGTCGGGGGGCAGGTGCGGACCCTGCGGCGCAAGACCGAGGAGTACGAGGCCCGGGCCGCCGAACTGGACCGCAACATTGACATCTTCCTCCAGGAGGGCAAGGAGGAACTGGCCGCTGCCACCCAGAGCAGACTGAACTCCGTCCAGCGCTCCCTGGCCGCCTACCGGGAGCAGTACGAGCGCCAGCAGAACGAGTACCAGAAACTCCTGGACGCCAAACTGAAACTGGAAGCGAAACTGGCCACCATCAAGCAGGAGCGGGAGGAACTCCAGGTCCTGCTGGACCTCGCCCGGTCCAAGGAGATCACCGTCCGGACCGTCCGCTCCCTGGACGACCTGGTGGGTGCGGGCGATTCCGACGTGGCCCGCATCGCCGAGTCCATCCGGACCCGCCTGGACAAGGCCTCGGCCGAGGCCGAGATGCTGGCCACCCGCCTGGACGAGCAGATGGACGAGGTCCTGGAGCGCCGCCAGATTGAAGCCCAGCTGATAGAGCGCAAGAAGCGTCTGGGGTTGCAGTAGCACCTCTCCCCATCCACCTTCCCCCGCGAGCGGGAGGAAGAGGGCCAGGGAGCAGGGGTGAGGTCAGCCCTGGCTTCGGGAAAGGAGCGCCATGAACAGGACGCGGATCGTCTTCGTGGTCATCGTGGTGGCGGCGCTGGCCATCGTGGGTGTCTCCCTGTGGCTCCGGCAGGGGACGAGCACCCCGGTCCTCCCGACCCGGGAGACGGTGGAGGTGCGGGTCCTCACCTCGCTGCCCGTGGAGCCCTGGGTCCGGGAGGCCGCAGCCCAGTTCAACGGGGAGAACCACCGCCTGGAGGGGAAGGTCATCCAGGTGCGGGTGATCCCCATGGATGGCCTCACAGCCATGGGCAAGTGGGACCGCGACGAGTTCGGCACCCTGGGGGACCGCTCGCCGGAGTCCCTCTCGGCGGAGGAACGGGCGCGCCTTGCGGAGTTCCCCACCGTCTGGCTGCCGGAGAGCCGGTACCTGCCGGAACTGGTCAACGCCACCTACAAGGAGCGGCTGGGACGGGACGTCTTCCTGGGGGATGGCGAGTACCGCGCCCGGCCCGTGGCCGTCTCCCTCTTCTCCTGGGGTATCTACTCTTCTCGGGCCCAGGTCCTGCGGGCGCGTTTCGGCGAGATCACCTGGCAGGCCATCCACGACGCGGCTACGGCCAGGGGTGGCTGGCCCGAACTGGGCGGCAAGCCGGAGTGGGGCTACTTCAAACTGGTGGTCCCCAACCCCCGCAAGAACGTGGCCGGCCTGATGGCTATGGTGGCCGCCGCTGGCGAATACTACGGCAAGACCCGTATAGACGTGGCCGATGTGACCAACCCCGAGTTCCAGCGGTGGCTGGGGGAACTCATGGGCGCGGTGACCGATTTCTCCAGCCTGGGCTCCTATACGGTGGAGAACCTGGCCCTCTTCGGCTACTCCATGGGCGATGGTGGCCAGTTGCTGGAGAGCGAACTCCTGGTGAACATGGCCGGCATCCTCACCCGCTGGGAGGACCCGCTGGAGATCGTCTACCCCAAGTACGTGACCTGGTTTGACTTCCCCTACACCATCTGGATCGGGCCGGAGACGACGGCGCTGGAGAAGAACGCCGCCCTGGAGTTTGAGAAGTACCTCCTCTCGCCCGAAATCCAGAAGAGGGCTGTGGCCCAGGGCCTCCGCCCGGCCAACACTGAGGTCTCCATCTCCGAGCCGGACAGCCTCTTCGTCCGCTGGAAGGACCAGGGCGCGGTGACGGTCATCCCGCGCACCACGCGCATGTACCCGCCGGACCGGGACGTGCTCCTGGCCCTCCTGCGCTGGTTTGACCTGAACGTGGCGCAGCGGTAGGAGGCGACGATGGGCAAGGCTCGGCGGAAACGGCAATCCCAGCGCACCCTGTGGGCTGTGGTGGGCGTGGTGGCCGCCATCGCCCTCTGCCTCACGGCTGTGGGCATCCTGGCCGCGGTGCGCGCCGTCCAGCAGAAAATCACCCCTGGTCCTGTGGAACGGCAGGGGGTCCTTGCTGTGGCCAGCAGCCCCGAGAAAGAACCCCTTTTCCGGGACCTGGTAGACCGCTTCAACCGGGCCGGCTACCGGACAAGTGACGGGGAGCGCATGCGGATTGAGGTCTCCTTCCTGGAGATGGAAGCCCTCCTGGAGGCCGCCGTCCAGGGCAAGGCGGATGCGGTCTCGCCGGACTCCTCGGTGTGGCTGGCCGACCTGGATTCCCGCTGGCAAGAGGTCACTGGGGAAGATGTGCCTCTGGTGGGGCGCTCCTTCCGCTACGCCGTGAGCCCGGTGGTCATCGCCGCCTGGGAGGACGTGGCGCGGGACCTGGGCTGGCCGGGCTCGGTCGGATGGGGAGACCTCCTGGCTAAGGCCCAGAAGGACCCGAATTTCACATGGAGCCACCCTTCCGCTACCACCGCCAGCGGGCTCCTGGCGACCCTGGCGGAGTTCTACGCCGCGGCGGGCAAGACCCGCGGCCTGACCCCCGAGGATGTGCGCGCCCAGGCGACTCTGGACGCCGTGGCCGCCCTGGAGCGGACGGTGCGCTACTACGGCGAGGGGGAAGAAGCCGTCCTCCGGCGGGCCCTGGAGGAGGGCCCGGGCTTCCTGGACGCCTTCGTGGTCCAGGAGCAGATGGTCATCCGCTACAACCGGGAGCGGAAGGGCGGCCCGCGCCTCGTGGCCATCTACCCCCAGGAAGGCACCCTGTGGGAGGACCACCCCATGGTCCTCCTGGAGCACCCCGGCCTGACGGCGGCCCAGCGGGAGACCTTTGAGCAGTGGCGGCAGTTCCTCCTCTCAGCGGAGGCCCAGCGGCTGGTCCTCCAGAACGGCTACCGGCCGGCCGACCTGAGCATCCCCCTGGAGTCGCCGGTCCATCCGGACTACGGGGCCGACCCAGCCCAGCCCCAGACCACGCTCCAGATCCCCGGCCGTGAGGTCGTCGCCGTGGTGCGGGACGCCTGGTGGTACACCAAGCGCCACACCAACGTCTACCTGGTGGTGGATACCTCCGGCAGCATGCAGGGCGAGAAACTGGAGAACGCCCAGGCCGCGCTGCGCACCTTCATCGGCCAGATCCACAGCGACCAGGAACGGGTGGGGATGGTCCTCTTCGCCAGCACCGTCTACAACATCGTAGACCTGCAGGAGTTGGGGCAGAACCGCCAGGCCCTCCTCCAGACGGTGGACCGCCTCACCGCTTCGGGCAACACGGCCCTCCTGGACGGGGTCCACGCGGCCTACGTGCGGCTGCAGCGTCTGAACGACCGGGAACGGATCAACGCCATCGTGGCCATGACCGACGGCAAGGAGAACAACTCCCGCATCCGCCTGCGGGACCTGGTGCGGGAGATCCGCGAGGGGAACCAGGAAGGCGTGCCGGTGGTCATCTTCTGCATCGCCTACGGCGACGACGCCGACTACGACGTCCTGGAGAGCCTGGCCGAGGCGAGCGGCGGCCAGGTCCGCGAGGGCACCCTGGAGACCATCCGCACCCTCTACAAAGTCCTGTCCACATACTTCTAAGAAACCCACCACGAAGGACACGAAGGGTTCGGAGGACTGAAAGGGGTTCTGAAAAATGTCCCAAAGGGCAAAGACAGCGTTTGAGCCCCTGTCCCGTCAGGTCATAGGTTGTGCCATTGAGGTGCACCGGCATCTGGGCCCGGGGTTGCTGGAGTCAACCTATGAGCAGTGCCTGGCCCACGAACTATCCCTCGCAGGCATCCCGTTTGCATTGCAGGTCCCCCTGCCGGTGGAGTACAAAGGGCTGAAACTGGACTGCGGCTACCGGGTGGATCTCCTTGTGGATGGACAGATGATTGTGGAACTGAAGAGCGTGGATCAGATCTTGCCCATCCACACTGCCCAGATCCTTACCTATATGAAACTGGCGAGGATACCCGTAGGTCTTCTGATCAATTTCAACGTGGAGGTACTGAAGGACGGCATTAAGAGGTTTGTCCTCTAGAACCTCTGTGCCCTTCGTGTCCTTCGTGGTGAACTGGTCCTGGGAGATGGGAAATGGTGGGACGGGGGCGGTTGTATCGGGAGTTGGAGCGGCGCACACTGTGGGCCATGGTGGCCTACGCCTTTTTCCGTTGGGAGAGCGCGGTGACGGTGGCCGGCACCATCCTGCTCTTCTTCCTCTACCCGCAGCCGTTCCCCTGGTGGCAGCCCTGGTACTGGCTCGTCCTCGGGGCGGTGGCGGAGGCTGCCCTCATCGTCGCCAGCGTCACCGACCCGGAGACCGGCCGCCGGGTGGTGCAGGACCTCTTCCGTGAGGAGCACAACCCGCGGCAGATCCACGACCGGGACCTCCGCGCTCAGATGGAAAAGGCCCTGGACTACCGCCGCCGCATTGAGGAGAAGGTCCTGGCGACGCGGGAGGGGGTCCTGCGGGAGCACCTGATGGACTCGGCCCGCCGCATAGACGAATGGGTGGCCTCCATCTACCACCTGGCCAGCCGGCTGGACGCCTACCGCGCCGACACCTGGATCGCCCAACAACTGGCCTCGCTCCCGGGCGAGATCGCCAGCATCCGCCGCAAGATGCGCGACGAGGACGACCCGGACGTGCGGGCGCAGATGGCACGGGCCGTCAGCCAGAAGGAGACGCAACTTGCGAACCTGGCAAAACTCCAGAACCTGATGGAGCAGGCCCAGTACCGCCTGGAGGAAACCCTCACCGCGCTGGGGACGACCTACTCCCAGTTGCTCCTCATCGGGGCGCGGGACATAGATAGCGGCCGCGCCCAGCGGCTGGACCAGGACATGGACGAGCAGATCGCCGCCCTGCAGGACATCGTGGCCGCCCTGGACGAGGCGCGGGCGGGCGAAGGGTAGCTTTGAGCCCCGTGGTGCGGGACAGGCCGCAGGGAAAAGGAGTTTGTGTGATGTCGGTGCCCTTTCATCCCCACGCGCTCGCAAGGATGAAGGAACGAGGCGCCACCGAGGAAGAAGTCCGCAAAGCTGTGGAACAGGGAGAGCGCTTCGACGCCAAATTCGGGCGCACCGGCTTCCGGTGCAACTTCCCGTTTGACGGGGAGTGGCGTGGCAGGTACTATAGAACCAAGCAGGTAGAGGTCTACGCCGTCTTGGAGGACGAGGGCTGGCTCGTGATCACGGTTATCACGCGCTACTTCTAAGGAGGTCCGACAGGAGGTAGACTCCGATGAGACTAACATATGACCCACGGTACAACATTGCATACATCTGCTTTCGGGAGAAGGCAGCCGAGGTGGAGGCGATCCGGTTGAGCGATGAGGTGGTGGTGGACATTGCCCCCGATGGGATGATCTATGGCATTGAATTGCTGAACGCCAACGAACAATTGCGGCGCGAGGGCGTTGAAGGACTTGTTGTGATCAACGAGGCTACTGGGGAGCGGGTGGAGCTGCCGCTACCCATCTGACAGGCCGGGCCGAAGTGGCAGAGGTAGACCTACATCTTGGCCCCTCGTGGGCGTGCTTTGGGACCTCATTCCTCGGGGAGAAGAGAAAACAGTGATATCTCAGCGCACGGGAGAATCAGAATAGGGGGAGTACTGGTTCATGGCCCAATTTCGCCGTTGGATGGTGGTCCTCACCCTGCTGCTATTTCTGGCCCTTCTGGCTGGGTGCGGTGGCGCGCCGCGCTACAAGGGCGAGGTGGTGGTCTACGTCGCCGCGCCCCTCTCTGGCTTCCAGGCCAACGGCGGCCAGACCGTCGTGGGCGGGGCGCGCCTGCGGGCCCACGAGATCAACCAGAAGGGTGGCCTTCTGGGCTACCGCGTCCAGATCATCGGGATGGACGACGAATCGGATTCCGACGTGGCCGTGGAGGTGGCCCAGACGATCAAAGAAGCAGTGCTGGCCGGTGGGCAGCGCGTGATCGGGGTTCTTGGCCACTACAACAGCGGCCAGACCTTGGCCGCGATGGAGGTCTACAAGGACCTGCCCCTGGTGGTCATCACGCCCATGTCCAGCAACGTGGCCCTCACCCAGAAGGGGTACACCCGCTTCTTCCGCGTCATCGGCACCGACGAGGCCCAGGGGCGGGTGGATGCCGAGTTCCTGGTGAACCACCTGGGGGCGCGGCGCATCGCCGTGGTCCACGCGGATAACGAGTACGCGCGGGGCCTGCGGGATGAAATTGTGAAGTCCCTGCGCGCCCTCGGACAGGAGCCGGTCCTGATTGTGGAGATCCAGGAAGCGGCCGATACCCAGATGCCGGCTGTCCAGAAGGTGAAGGCGGCGAACCCCGACGCCGTCTTCCTGGCCGGCTACGAGACGGAAGGGTACATCTTCGTGCCGGAACTGCGGGAGGCGGGCGTGGAGGTACCGGTCCTGGCCAGCGATGGCTGCTTCCTCGCCGCCTACATAGACGAGTCACGCGGTCTGGCCGAGGGGACCTACGTGAGCGCCTTCACCCCCAGCCACAAGGTGGTCACCGATGAAGCGTGGGTCAAGGCCTACCAGGAGGTGGAGTACCGCAACCCCGATACCTACAGCATTGCCGGCTACGCCGCCATGCAGGTGCTGGAGGCAGGGGTGGTGAAGGCCGGCACCTTTGACGCCGACCGGGTGGCCGAGGCCATCCGCACCGTGACGGTGGACACCCCCGCCGGCCGCATGGAGTACGACGCCAGGGGCGACCTGCGGGAGCAGCGCATCTTCATCTTCCAGGTGCGGGAGAGCGAGTTCGTCCAGGTCTACCCCTAGCGCTGGGCCACAGTGGTTGCTGAAGATCTGTCATTCTGGGCAAAGTGACGGGGAAGTAGGGGCGCACGGCCGTGCGCCATCCAACCCCACCCGCATGGGAGGAGGGGGTTGGGGGAGGGATGCTCAGAAGGCGGGCTATCTCTCCCTCTGTCCCGCGAGGCAGGGGCCCACCGCCCCGGCCAAGGCGTAGCAGGCTGCCCCAGCCCACAGCACCCAGCGGAACCCCCACGAGACGGCGATCATGGAGGCCAGCACCGAGGCCACCACGGAGACGCTGCCGTTGATGGCCCAGGCCCAGGGGATGGTGCCCGGTGCCCGGCCCTCCAGGGCGGCGATGCCCCGGGGGAAGGGCATCCCCATGAGGAACCCCAGAGGGGCAAGCATCAGGCAGCCCACCAGGGCCCGCGCCGCCAGGGGCCAGCCCAGGGTGGCGCCGAAGGCCGCACTCAAAGCCGGCGGCGCGGCCAGCGCCCCTGCCGCCAGGGCCCAGAGGCCCGCCCGCCAGGGGAGGCGCGCGCTCGCCAGGCTCCCCAGCCCGGAGAAGAGGAGCAGGCTGAAGAGGACCACCACAAAGGCGTAGATGGGCTGGTCCAGGAAGAGGATGAACCGCTGGATGAGAGGGACCTCCAGCAGGAGGTAGCCCAGGCCCAGCGCGCCGAAGTAGAGGCTGACCAGACCGCGCCCCTGCCGGGCCACGCGCCGGCCCGCCGCCACCGGCAGGAGGATGGCCACCCCCGCGGCCAGCACGGCCAGGATAAGCACCGCCACCAGGACAAAGTAGCCACTCCCCCCGAAGGGTTGCCAGGTGCGCCCCAGGTTGCGCAGGACGTCCGGGGTCTGACGCCAGCGGAAGAAGTGGAAGAAGAAGGGCCGGTCGTCGCTGGGGGGACGCACGTCAAAGGTCGCCTCGCGGTAGAAGGCAGCGCGGTCCCCGTGGAGCAGGGCCTGGAAGGCCTCGTAGTAGGCCGGCCGCTCGTATTGGCTGTAGCGGTTGACCTCGTCGGGGCGGATGTCCGGCAGGTACACGAGGTCGTACTGCTCCGCCTGGGCGAAGCGGCGCACCGTGGCCAGTTCCTCTGGCGTCCACGGGCCTCTGCGGGCCATGAGGAGCGCCGTGGACCAGGTGCGCAGGACCGCAAGGCAGGCCGGGGCAGGCTCCCCGGCCCGCTCCAGGGCCTCCACCAGAAGCGCGCCGGCCCGCACGCTCTCGCTAGGGGGCCACTGAAGCCACCGGTGCAGGACGAGGAGACCCCCAGGCCGCAAGCGCGCGTAGGCGGCCTGCACTGCCTCCACGGTGTACAGGTAGTTCTCCGAGAGGGAGTAGGCCCCGGAGGTGAGGGGGCGGAAGGGATCGGCCAGGGAGAAGAGGATGACGTCGTAGGTCCCCGTCTCGCCCTGGAGGAAGGGGCGGCCCTCCCGCAGGACGGCACGGACGCGCCCATCGGCGTAGGGGTTGCGGGGGCTTCTGGTCAGCACGTGCTCCACGGCCTCCACGACGAGGGGGTTCCCCTCCACGGCCACAAGGCCCCTCGCACCCTCTTCCAGGGCGACGAGGAGGTCCAGGCCGCCCCGCGGTTCCAGGACGAGGGCCTGCGCGCCCGGCCGCAGCCGGAAGGGGAGCGCAGTGGGCAGGTGGTGCAGCGCCTCCCACGCGGCCGGGTCTTCCCGCTCCCCGGCCTCCCCCAGGACGGGCGAGCGGGCGTCGCCATCCACGAAGAGGGACCACTGGGCAGGCGGCACGCCGCGGAAGGCCGCGCTCAGGCCTGGCGCCGAACGGAGGCCGCTCCCGGCGACCACATCCACCCGGGAATAGGCGTTCCAGCGGGAGTAGACCACCGTCGCTCCAGGGTGGAGGAGGGCCTGGGGGAGCCCTTTATAGGGGGAGAGGCGCACCTCCAGCCACGAGGGCTGCGCCAGGAGCAGCGCGAGGAGCCCCAGGCCGCTCGCAGCCCAGGCGAGGGCCTCCCACGGCGCGGGTTTCGGCGTCAGGACCGCCGCCGCGCCCCACCCGGCCAGGCAGATGGCGACGAGGGTCCCCTTCGGGCCCAGGTGCGGCAGGAGCAGGGGGACCAGGAGGCACCCCAGCGCCGAGCCCAGCAGGTTCGCCCCGTAGAGGCGGCCGGCGTGGGCCGGGTACCGTGCCAGGAGGAGGCCCATCGCCAGGCCGCTGGCCAGGAAGGGCATGGCCAGGGCCAGGTAGTGCGCCGCCAGGAGGAACGCCTGCCGCCGGTCCCAGGCGATGGTGTAGGAGTCAAAAGGGACCAGGTTCACGAAGAGATAGGCCCCCAGCATGCTGAGGGCGAAAGCCCACGCCAGGCGGCCGAGCCAGCGGTCCGGGCGCCCTCCTCCCAGGTCCGGGCGCAGGGCGAGGAGGGTGCCGCTGGCCCCGTACCCCAGGAGGGCGATGCTCACCACCATGAAGGCGAAGTGGTACCACTGGGCGAGGGAGAAGACCCGCAGGAGGAAGGTCTCAAAGGCCAGCGTCGCCAGGGCGATGCCCGCCAGCCCCGTGCCCAGCCTCCGCATGGCCCCCCACCCTCCTACAGCCGACGCCGCCCGGCCACCACGTCCACCAGGAGGTCCAGGAGCAGGAAGAGGACAAAGGCCACCGCCAGGAAGAGGAGCACCAGTTGCCAGGCGTCCAGGTGCACCCAGAGGACGATGCGCACCCTGTTCCAGAGCAGCAGCGCGGCCAGGGCCAGAGCGATGAGGACGAGGATGCGTGTGAGGCGGCGGGACATGGTCTACTCCTTCCGCACCCGGACCACCCGCCGGAACGCCTCGGGGTGGCTGGGGCCGTGAGGGGTGTCCCACGGCACGGTGGCGTCCAGGGCCATCTTGCTGGTGCGGCTCTTCTGGCCCGGGGCGTGCCGCGCCGAGGGGTCCAGGGAACTCCCCGGCTCGTCCTCCCACACCAGGAGGTCCCGGGCGGCCTGAAAGCGGGTGGCGATGGCCCATTCCACGTCGTAGGGGTCGTCGGGGTCCACGTCCTCATCCACGACCACCACGTGCTTGAGGGAACTGTGGCCGCGGAAGGCCGCCTCCGCCGCCAGGCGGCCGTCCTCCGGTGCCCGCTTGTGGATCTGCACCACGGCGTGGAGCCACGAGCAGCCACCCGGGGTGATGCGCACGGCCCGGCACTCGCAGACCCTGGAGACCTCTTCCCAGATGGTCGGCTCCCGGGGGAGGCCCATGAGGAGCCGGTGTTCCAGGCCGCCAGGGACCAGGGCCTGGTAGACCGCGTCGCGGCGGTGCGCAAGGAGGTCCACCTCCACCACGGGCTGCTTCCGCACGATGTCCAGGGTGCCGGTCAGGTCCACAAAGGGGCCCTCGTCGGCCAAGGTGTGGGTCAGACGGCCCTCCAGCACCATCTCCGCTCCGGCCGGGACCCAGAGGTCGGAGGAGAGGGCGCGGACGACCGGCGTCTCCCCCAGGGCCTGGGCCAGGGTCAGTTCGTCCACGCCCGGCGGTGGGGACATGGCTGCGGCGACCAGGACCTGCATCGGCGCGCCCAGGCAGATGGCCACGGGGAGGTCGCCCTGAGCGTGGGTCCAGGCCAGGTGCGCCCCGCGCCCTTCCACCAGGCGGGCGGCGAAGCGCCGGCCGCCCAGCCACAGGAGGCGGTGGAAACTGAGGTTCTGCGCCCCAGAGACAGGGTCCCGCAGGACCATGACCCCGGCGGTGATGTAGGGCCCGGGGTCGGTGGGGAAGTGGGTGAGGATGGGGAGCACCGAGAGGTCCGGGGCCTCCACCACGACCTCCTGACAGGGAGCCCTGTCCACATGGGGCGGGGGCGCGGGGGCGCGAAGCGCCCGGGCCAGGGCCTGCGTGAGGTCCTCCGGGGGCACGCCAAGGCCGAGGGCGACCGTCTCCCGGTGGGCGCACAGCCCCCCGACCACAGGGAAGGGACTGGTGCCCACGCGACGGAAGCGCGTGGGCCGCTCGCCCCCCTCCAGGAGGGCCTGGGCGACCTGGTACCGCGGGTCCAGTTCTGCTTCCACCTCCCGCAGGAGGTCCAACAACCTTCGCCCTTCGGCTTGTGCCACGTTCATGACCACTCCCGGCCGCCGGTCACGAGCCACGCCTGCGCGGTGATGAAGCGCGCCCCATCCGAGACGAGGAAGGCCACCACGTCGGCCACGTCCTCCGGCGTGGCCAGCCGCCCCAGGGGGATGCGCCTCACGAAGTCCGCCACCACCTCTTCGTAGGAGCGGCCGGTGATACGGGCCTCCAGCGCCATGCCCCAGCGCTTCATGGCCGTGTCCACGTCGCCAGGCAGGACGGCATTGACCCGGATGCCGTAAGGGGCCACCTCCTGGGCCAGCGACCGCGTCAGGGCGACGATGGCTGCTTTGCTTGCGGCGTAAGCCGACATGTAGGGGCGCGGCCGCTCGGCCGCCAGGGAGGAGATGTTCACCACCGCGCCACCTCGCTCGCCAGCCACGATGAGGGGGAGCGCATATTTGCAGCAGAGGAAGGTCCCTGTGGCGTTGACCTCCAGGGTCCTGCGCCAGGCCCTCTCGTCCATGAGCATCACCGGGGCTGGCTCCACCACCACCCCAGCGTTGTTGACCAGGATGTCCAGCCGGCCGAAGGCCTCCTCCACCTTCTCCACCATCCCCTGGACGGAGGCGGCATCGGCCACGTCCACCCGCAGCGGCACCGCACGCACCCCCAGGGCCTCCACCTCGGCGGCCACGGCCTGGAGTTCCTCCCAGTCCGGGTTGCCGCCGTGGGGGAGGTCCGTCGGCGGCGCGCACAGGTCCCCCAGGGCCACGTGGACCCCCTCCCGGGCCAGCCGCCGGGCGATGGCTGCACCGATCCCCCCTCGGCGCCCGGCCCCGGTGACGATAGCGACTTTCCCTTCCAGGTCCGGCATGGTCAATCCCCCCTTCGGATTTCGCCGAAGAGCAGGAGCCCCGGCGGCATGAGGTTCGCCATCGGTTCCACCATCACCTGGATGAGGCTCGGGCGGCCCGAGGCGGCACCACGCTCCAGCGCCGGGCGCAGGTCTTCCAGGCGTTCCACAATCTCGCCATGCCAGCCGAACCCCTGGGCCACCAGGTCCAGCCGCAGGCCGCCGTAGAGGTCGCATTCCACCATGGCCTCTATCCCGGCGAACATCTGGGACGAGCGCTCCATTCCCCAGCCGCGGTCGCACAGGACCACGGCAGTGATGGGGATGCAGTGGCGGCTGGCCGTCTCCATCTCCTGCAGGTTGAAGCCGAAGGCTCCGTCGCCGGAGAGGAGGACCACAGGCCGGTCCGGCGCGGCCAGTTTGGCCCCGATGGCGTAGGGCAGGCCCGTCCCCAGGTGGCCGAACTTGGCCGTGTACAGGTAAGACCGCGGCGCGAAGATGGGGTGGAAGGCCGTCACCCACAGGCTGGTGTTGCCTCCGTCCATCACGGTGATGGCGTCCCGCGGGAAGAAGTCCCGCACCGTCTGGACGGCACGCCCGGGGTTGACGCCGCCTACTTCTCCTGCCAGGGCCACCTCCAGTTGTTCCTGCCACTGCCGGGTCAGTTCCCGGTAGCGGGCGAAGCCAGCATGTTCCTCCCGCGGCGGCGTGAGGGAGCGGACCTCCTCCAGGAGCGCGGCCAGGACTGCCCTGGCGTCGCCCAGGATGGGGAGGTCCACCGGGCGGTTCAGGCCCAGGGAGGCCGGGTCCACGTCCACCTGGATGACCTTCTGCACCTCCGGCGGGCCCCAGTAGGGCGGCCGGCCCCAGCCATCCAGTTCGCCGAAGCGCGAGCCGACGGCCAGCACCACGTCCGCTTCCGACTGGGCCAGTTCCAGGGCCTCCCGGTTGAGGACGTGCAGGTAGCGGGGGTGGTCCTCCGGCACGATGCCCCGGGCCCCCAGGGTGACGGTCATGGGGGCGGCCAGGTGGTCCGCCAGGGCCACGAACTCCTCCCACGCCCCGGACCAGGAGACGCCCATCCCCCCGTGGAGGAGGGGCCGCTCGGCCTCCGCGAGGATCCGCGCTGCCTCCCGCACGCGGGCCGGGTCGCCCGGCCCAGGCCGGTCCAGGCGGTAGCGGGCTGGCGGCCAGATCTGGACCGTCCCTGGGTCGCCCTTCTCCCGCAGGAGGTCTTCCGGCAGTTCCAGGTACACCGGTCCGGGCCGGCCGCTCAGGGCTTCGCGGAAAGCGCGGCGCAGGAGTTCCGGCAGGCGGCGCCAATCGCGCACACCTGCGCTCCACTTGGTCACCGCGCTGTACATCCCCAGGAGGTTCACGTTCTGGAAGGCCCCGCCGCGGTCCGGGTAGATGATGTTGCGGCGGCGCTGGCCGCTCAGGGCGATGACCGGGCTTCCCTCGGCGCAGGCCGTCACGATGCCGGAGACCATGTTGGCCGCGCCCGGCCCGATGCCGCCCACCACCACGCCTGGCTCGCCCCGCACCCGGGCCCAGGCCTCAGCCATGTGGGCCGCGGCCGCTTCGTGGCGCGCGTTGACGAAGCGGATGCCGTACTCATCCAGTTTGGCCAGGAAGGGGTTGAAGCTCCCGTCCAGGACGCCGAACAGGACCTGGACGCCCTCCTCCTTGAGACAGCGCAGCAAGAGTTCTCCACCGGTCATCTCTGCCATGAGGATTGTCACCTCCTAGTACGAACCTCACCCACCCCTACCCCTCCCTCTCCATCAGCGGATGGAGAGGGAGGGGTGGCTGCTGCACACGGCCAGCCTCAATGGCCGCTTGCAGGCACGGCCTTGGCCGCCTCCCGGGCCTCCCGCTCCCGCACAAAGGCCAGGATGGCCATCCCCGCCAGGACGAAGGCGGCGATGCACAGGAGGGCGATGCGCTGGCCGCCCTGTTCGGCCAGTGTGGCCCCCCAGCCGCGGGCCTGGTACCACAGGGCCGCCTCCGCCGCCACAATGCCGTAGACCGTGGGTCCGATGAAAGAAGAGGTGCGGCCCGACATGGTGAAGAAACCGTAGAACTCTGCGCTCTTCTCCGGTGGGCAGAGGAAGGCCACCATGGTGCGGCTCACCGACTGCGCTCCTGCCATGGCGATGCCCGCCAGCGCGCCGATGACGAAGAACCCAGCCACGCTGTGGGTGAAGAAGAGCGCGACCACCAGGGCCACGAGCAGGCCCAGGGCGAGGAAGAGGGACCGCTTGGCCCCTGCCCGGTCCACCAGGACCCCGAAGCCGTAGGCCCCGGCGACGTTGGTCACCTGCACCAGGATCATGAAGAGGATCAACCTCTGCTGGTCCAGGCCGAAGAGGACCGCGCCGATGATGCCGGCGAAGTCCATGATCATCATGATCCCGTCGTTGTAGATGAGGTAGGCGACCAGGAACTTGAGGAACTCCTTGAAGCGGCGCGCCTCATGGAAAGTGGCCGCGATGCGCCCGAAGGCCACGCTCAGGTACGTCTCGCCAGGGGGGAGCGGCTGGGGCTGGGCTTTCTCCCGCACGAAGAGGAAGAGGGGCACCGTGGAAAGGGCGAAGAAGACGGCGGTGATGACCAGGGAGAAGCGGACCATGAACTCCCCCTTGAAGAGCATGACCAGCGGCAGGATGATGAGGAGACAGACCACGCCCCCGGCCGTCCCCACGGCCCAGCCGGTGCCGGAGACACGGCCCATCTCCTCCGGGGCGGCGATCTCCGGCAGGAAGGCATCGTAGAAGACCTGGGCGGCGCGGTAGCCGATCTCCGCCAGGATGAAGAAGCCCATCCCCAGGGCCACGGCGCCCGGCTTGGCGAAGAAGAGGCCCGCTGTGAAGAGGCACGAGAGGGCAGTGAAGAAGAAGAGGAACCGCTTCTTCGCCCCGGAGAAGTCGGCCACGGCCCCCATGACCGGCGCGGTGAGGGCCACCACCAGCATGGCGATCCCCACGGCGATGCCCCACAGCCGGGAGCCTTCCGGTCCGCCCACCACCTTCCCCTGGAAGTAGGCGGCGTAGACGGCCAGGAGCACCACCGAGGCGTAGGCGGAGTTGCCAAAGTCGTAGAGGTACCAGGACCAGCGCTCGCGCCGAGTGGACATGGGTGTGGACACCGCTTGCGACATCTGCTTCCCTCCTTTCTTCCCTGTGACGGCTCACGGTTCCAGCGCGACCTTGATGGACCGATGGGTCTTCTTGTCCCAGGCGACAAGGAAGGCTTGCCGGTATGAAGCCAGGGGGAAGCGATGGGTGAGGAGGTCCTGGCACCGCAACCGGCCCGCCGCCATCCAGCGCATGGCCAGTTCAAAGGTGGAGAGGAGTTCCCCCTCCCAGGGGACCTCGGCGTGCCCCACCACGCCGAGGAGGTCCACCTCCTGGTACCAGACGGGGGTGAGGTCCAGCCTCATGCGGTGGAGGTTGGCCCCCACCAGGACCACGGTGCCGCCCGCGCGGGTCCAGCGGAGGGCATTCTCCAGCGTCTGGGCCACCCCCACCACGTCAAAGACAAGGTCAAAGCCCCCCAGGAGCATGCGGTTCCCGCGCCACCCTTCGTACAGGCGTGCCCCGGTGAGGCGGGCGACGTGGGCAAACCCATCCTCGTGGGCCAGGAAGGTGTGGTCCGCGCCGAAGCGCGTGGCCATCTCCGCCTGCCAGGGGAACTGGGCCAC
>JBMFPD010000036.1:0-16549 GCA_049969295.1 Anaerolineae bacterium
GCCAGGGGGTAGGGTGAGGGTGGGTGATGACCTCTCCCATCCCCCAACCCCCTTCCCTCCCCGGTGCGGGGAGGGAAGGGGGTGCCGCCGCAGGCGGCGGGGGTAGGATGAGGTTGGGGGCGAACCGCAACGGAGGGCATAGGGCGTGAGGATCCTGTGGAACGAAGCCACGTCGGGGCCGCCGGAGATGGCGCCCGTGTGGCAGGCATTGAAGGACTACTTTCCGAAGGTGGCGCGGCCCGATACGGAGGTGGTGCTGCGGCACCTGCCGGTCTCGGGGAACTACGTCCGCTCGCTGTACACGGAACTCCTCAACAACCGCGCCGTGGTGGAGAACACCATCGCCGCCGAGCGGGAGGGGTTTGATGCCGTGGTCCTGGGCTGCTGGGCTGACCCTCTCTGGGAGGCGCGGGAGGCGGTGGACATCCCTGTGGTGGGGATCGGCGAGGCAGCCATGCTCCTGGCCACCACCCTGGGCTACAAGTTCGCCGTCATCACCGTAGCGCCCGGGGTGGTGCCCACCATTGCCCTGGACCTGCGGCTGTACGGCCTGGAGGACCGGGCCATCCCGCGGCCGGTCCGCTCCCTGGACCCTCCCTCCGACCTGGGGCTTCTGGTGGAGAGCATCACGAACCCGGACCGGCTCCTCTCCAACTTTGAGCGGGTGGCCCGCCAGTGCATCGCAGACGGCGCGGAGGTCATCGTTGTCGGCTGCGGCTACTACGGCCCGATCCTCACCCTGCACGGGTACCACGAGGTGCCGGGCACGGGCGTGCCGGTGGTGGACTGCAGCGCCGCGGGGTTGAAACTGGCGGAGGCGCTGGTGGACCTCCGGCGCTCCACCGGCCTGCGGAAGAGCACGGCCCTTTTCTTCCGCAGCCCGCCCCGCGAGGTCCTGGAGAGGGTGCGCCGTGCCCACGGGTTGGAAGGAACCTGATGCGAGGAGAGGTGGCGTTGGAGCCGCAAAGGTCCGTGGAGATCGCTATCGTCGGTGCTGGCCCTGCCGGGCTCATGGCGGCCATTGAGGCCAGGCGCGCCGGGGCCCAGGTCCTCGTCGTGGACGAGAACCAGAGCCCGGGCGGGCAACTGTTCAAGCAGATCCACAAGTTCTTCGGCTCCAGGGAGCACCGCGCCGGCGTGCGGGGGTTCAGGATCGGCGAGGAATTCCTGGCGGAATGCGCGGCGCTGGGCGTGGAGGTGCTCCTGGACACCGTCTGCTGGGGGCTCTTTGAGGGGAACCACCTGGCCCTGAAGCGGGACGGCCGCAGCGTGCTCGTGCACTACGAGAAACTGATCCTGGCCACGGGGGCCTCGGAGAACCCCCTGGCCTTCCCCGGGTGGACGCTCCCGGGGGTGATGGGGGCGGGGGCCGCCCAGACGCTGATGAACGTCCACCGGGTGCTCCCCGGGCGGCGGGTGCTCATGGTGGGGGCCGGCAACGTGGGCCTCATCGTCTCGTACCAGTTGCTCCAGGCCGGGGCCGAGGTGGTGGCAGTGATTGAGGCCGCCCCGCGGATCGGCGGCTACGGCGTCCACGCAGCCAAGATCCGGCGCGCCGGCGTGCCCATCTGGACGGAGCACACCATCCTCCGCGCCGAGGGCGAGGAGTGCGTCCGTTCCGTCACCATCGCCCGGGTGGGCCCCGATTGGAAGCCGATCCCAGGGACCGAGCGGACGCTGGAGGTGGACACCATCTGCCTGGCGGTGGGGCTTTCCCCCCTCTCCGAACTGGCGTGGATGGCCGGGTGCCAGTTCACCTACCAGCCGGCCCTGGGCGGACACGTCCCCCTGCACAACGAGGATATGGAGACCACGGTGCCCGGCCTCTACGTGGCGGGCGACATCGCCGGCATAGAGGAAGCCAGCACCGCGATGGAGGAAGGGCGGCTGGCTGGCCTGGCGGCGGCGGAGGCCTTGGGGTATACTTCTGACGAAACGCGGCGGCGGAAGGCCGAGGCGCTTCGGGTGCTGGAGGAACTGCGGGCTGGCCCCTTTGGAGAGGGGCGGAGGAAGGCCCGAGAGGCCATCGTGCAGGCCTTCCAGGCCTTTGTAGCAGCCCAGGCCGGCGGGCATCGGCCGTGACCTTGCCATCTGAGCCCTCGGTCGGCATCATCGCCAACCCGGCTGCCGGGACCGATATCCGGCGCCTGGTGGCCCTGGGCATCGTCTTCGGCACCCAGGACAAGATCAACCTGGTCCAGCGCATCCTCGTCGGCTTGGACGCGGCGGGGGTGGGCCGGATGTACCTCATGCCCGACCTCCTGGGGATCGCCCAGACGGCACTGGAGCGGTTGCCTGGCCAGGCGGCGGCTGTCCGGGAGAAGGCGCGCCTTCTCCCTCTGCCGGTGGAGCATGGGCCCGAGGATTCCCTCCGTGCGGCGGAGGAAATGCAGACGCTGGGCGTCGGCTGCATCGTGGTCCTGGGCGGGGATGGCACGGTGCGCATCGTGGCCAAGGGGTGTGGTCCGGTGCCGCTGCTGCCGGTCTCTACAGGGACGAACAACGTGGTGCCCTCGTTCCTGGAGGGGACTCTGGTGGGACTGGCGGCGGGCTTCGTGGCCCGCTGGCCGGACCTCCTCCCCCGGGTGGCCTACCGGAGCAAGCGCCTGGTGGTCTCCGTAGACGGGCAGGAGGCGGATGCAGCCCTGGTGGATGTGGGGGTGGTCCAGGGCCAGGCAGTGGGCAGCCGGGCGGTCTGGAGGCCGGAGGCCGTGCGCCAGGTGGTGGTGGCCCGTGCTGCCCCCACCGCCACGGGGCTTTCCAGCCTGGCAGGGTTCGTGAGGCCCGTGGGCCCTCGGGAACCCCGGGGGCTGTGCCTCTGGCTGGGCGAGCCCCGGGTGTGCAGCGTGACCGCCCCCCTTGCGCCGGGCCTCGTGGTCCGGGTAGGGGTGGAGGCGTTCCGGGAACTGGCCCTGGGGGACTCGGTGGTGGTCCCCGGAGGGGGTGTCCTCCTGGCCCTGGACGGAGAACGGGAGATGGCCCTGAGGCCAGGGCAGACGGCCGAGGTCCGTTTGGAAGAGGGGGGCCCGTGGCTGGTGGACCCGGAGCGGGCTCTGGAAGAGGCGGTCCGGCAGGGAGCCTTCGTCCAGTGGACCGAGGGGGCTTGATTCGCCTCCTCGCGCTGGAGCACAGCGATGGACAAAAGGGGGCGTGACCGCAGGGGCGCAGCGGCGCTAGCATGCCGCACTGCAGACTTTGATGGCCTTTCCTCATCCCCCAACCTCCTTTCCGCGATGGAGAGGGGAGGGAGGCCGGGGGTAGAGGTGAGGTGGGTGACTCACAAAACGCCTCAACTCATGGAGGAGGATGCAAGATGGACCCGTTGGCGGTGTACAGGGACCTGCCGCTCCTGAAGGGGATTGACTTGAAAGGCCAGGTGGCCATCGTGACGGGTGGCGGGGCTGGCATCGGCAAGGCCACGGCGCACGTGTTGGCCCTGGCTGGGTGCCGCGTCGTCATCGGCGAACTGAACCCGGGGTTGGGGGAGGCCGTGGCCCAGGAAATCCGGGCGGGCGGGCACGAGGCCATCGCCGTGCCGACCGATGTGGCTTCCAGGGCCGACGCGCAGCGCCTGGCCCGGACGGCCCTGGAACGGTTCGGCACCATTGACATCCTGGTCAACGTGGCTGGCATCTACCCGGCGGCGCTGGTGGTGGACATGAAAGAAGAGGATTGGGACCGCGTCTTCGCCGTCAACGCCAAAGGGACCTTCAACTGCTGCCAGGCGGTCATCCCCACCATGATGCAGAAGCGCCGGGGCAAGATCGTCAACATCGGCTCCGTGGACGGGATGCACCCTGGCGTGCTGCCGGGCCAGTCCGGCTATGGCAACTCGCACTACTGTGCCTCCAAGGCCGCGGTGATCACCTTCACCAAGTGCCTGGCTGCCGAGATGGCCCCCTACGGCGTGAACGTGAACGCCATCTCCCCGGGATGGGTGGCCACGGAGACCGCGGTCTCCGGCGGGCGGTTCTACGAGGGGCTCAAGTTCGTGCCCCTGGGGCGCGGAGCCAGGCCGGAAGAGGTGGCCCAACTGGTGCTCTTCCTCGTCTCGCCGGCAGCAGATTTCATGACCGGGGAGAACGTGGTCTTCAGTGGGGGGAGCGTCATGGATTAGCGCTCTCCCTCCCGGGAGGGAGGTGGATGCAGGATGGCAGAGATGACACCGCGAGTGCAGAAACTCCTGGCGGCCTTCCACGCCGCCAGGCCGGAAGTGTTCGCCGAGCGGGCGGTCCTGGCGACCCGGGCCTACGCCCGGACGGAAGGCCAGCCCATGCTCCTGCGGCGAGCGCACGTGCTGCGGGAGATCCTGGAGGGGGTGACGGTCCTCATCCGCGAGGGAGAACTCATCGTGGGCTGCAAGACGCCGGCCATCCTGGGCTCCCCCCTCTACCCGGAGGTCGCCTGCGACTGGGTGGAGAAGGAGCTGGACACCATCGCCCTGCGGGATGAGGCTCCTTTCTACGTGAGCGAGGAGACCAAAGCGGCGCTGCGGGCCGAGGTCTTTGACTACTGGCGGGGCAAACAGGTCTACAACCGCATCATGGAGGTCCTCCCGCCGGAGGTGCAGCGGGCCACCGATGAGGGGCTCTTCTTCCACTACTACCTGAACCGCACCATCGGCCACATCACGGTGGACTACGAGCGGGTCCTGAAGAAAGGGTTCCTGGGCCTGAAGGAAGAGGTCCGAGCCCAGATGCGGAACCTCCGCTGGCAGGAACCGGGCTCCCTCAAGAAATACTACCTCCTGCAGGCCATGGACATCTGCTGCGACGCGGCCATCCGGTTCGCCGAGCGGTACGCGGAGGTGGCCGAGCGCCTGGCCGAGACGGAACCGGACCCCAGGCGACAGGAGGAACTCCGGAAGATCGCCCAGATCTGCCGCCACGTGCCGGCCCATCCCGCCCGGACCTTCTGGGAAGCCCTCCAGTCGTTCTGGTTCGTCCATCTGATCCTGAATCTGGAGACCAACTCCTACGCCATCGGTCCCGGACGGTTTGATCAGTACCTCTACCCCTACTACCGCGCCGACCTGGAGGCCGGTCGCCTCACCCGCGAGGAGGCCTGGGAACTTCTGGCCTGCCTCTGGATCAAGTTCAACGAACTGACCGTGGTCAAGGAAGGGGGCACGGCCAAGGCCAGCACCACCTACAACGACTTCCAGAACCTGAACCTGGGGGGGCAGACAGCGGACGGCCGCGATGCCACCAACGACCTTTCGTACCTGTGCCTGGAGGTGACCGGCGCTCTGAAACTGCCGCAGCCGCAGGTCTCCGTCCTCATCTCGGAGAAGACCCCGGACCGGTTCCTGCTGAAGGCGTGCGAGGTGATCCGCCTGGGCTTCGGCATGCCAGCCGTGTTCAACGACGACGAAAAGGTCCTGGCCCTGCTGCACAAAGGGAAGACGCTGGAAGACGCGCGCCTCGGCGGCATCAACGGCTGCGTGGAACTGAACGTCCAGGGCAAGGACAACATGGCCTCCAGCGGCTATCTGAACCTCTGCAAGTGCCTGGAACTGGCCCTGAACAACGGGGTGAACCCCGTGACCGGGACTCGGCTGGGGCCCGCCACAGGGGAGCCAGAAGACCTCCGCACCTGGGACCAACTGATGGAAGCCTTCCGTCAGCAGGTGGCCCACGCCGTGGAACTGAAGACCACCTACGACAGCATCGCCCGCCAGATCTACGCCCAGTTCTGCCCGGTTCCCTTCACCTCCCTCCTGATGAGCGACTGCATGGAGAAGGGGCGCGACTACCACGAGGGCGGGGCGCGCTACAACCTGCCCCTCATCTGCGGCGTGGGGACCGGGACCCTGGCGGACTCGCTGGTGGCGGTCAAAAAGTTGGTGTACGAGGAGCAGGAACTCTCGTTGCGGGACCTGGTGCACGTCCTGCGGGCCAACTTCCAGGGGGCGGAGCGCCTGCGCCAGAAACTCCTCCACCGGATGCCCAAGTGGGGCAACGGCGACGACGAGGTGGACTCCCTCGCCTACGAGGCGGTGAAGATCTTCTGCGACGTGCTGGAGCAGTACCACAACGAGGAGGGGACCCCCTACGCCGCCAACATGATCCCCACCACAACCCACATCTACTTCGGCGATTTCACCGGGGCAACCCCCGATGGCCGGCTGGCGGGGACCCCTCTTTCCGAGGGGATCTCCCCGGTCCAGGGGATGGACACCCACGGTCCCACGGCGGTGGTGCGCTCCATGGCCCGGCTGGACCATGCCCGTTGTTGCGGCACGCTCCTGAACATGAAGTTCCATCCCACCGCTCTCACAGGGGAAGAGGGGCTGCAGAAGTTCGCCCACCTCATCCGGACCTATTTCAAACTGGGCGGGCACCACATGCAGTTCAACGTGGTCTCGGCCGAGACCCTGCGGGCTGCCCAGAGGAACCCGCAGGAGTACCAGAACCTGATCGTGCGGGTGGCTGGGTACAGCGATTACTTCGTCCGCCTGAGCCGGGACCTCCAGGATGAGATCATCTCCCGGACGGAGCACGGGCTTTAAGGGCTGACCTCTCCCATCCCCCCTTCCCCTCTCCGTGTCGGAGAGGGGAAGGGGTGGGGGTAGGGGTGAGGTCCTGCAGCATCGGCGAGGTGCCCTGTTTGAAATCCAGAGGAGAGACGGAAGTCGGGGGCTGGGTCTTCAACATCCAGCGCTTCTCGGTGCACGACGGCCCGGGCATCCGCACCACCGTGTTCCTCAAGGGATGTCCCCTGCGCTGCGTGTGGTGCGACAACCCGGAGTCCCAGTCCGTGGCCCCTCAGATCGTCTTCTGGAAGGAGCGGTGCATCCGCTGCGGGGCCTGCCTGGTCGCCTGCCCCCACTCAGCGCTGGTGGAGGATGAGGGAGGGGGGCGGAAGGTCCTTGTGGAGCGGTGCGACTTCTGCGGGCGCTGCCTGGACGCCTGTTACACGGGGGCGCTGGAGCAACTGGGGCAGTGGATGACGCCGGAGGAAGTCGTGGAGGCTGTGGAGGCGGACCGGCCCTTCTACGAGCAGTCGGGGGGAGGGGTGACTCTCTCCGGAGGGGAGCCGCTGGCCCAGTGGGCCTTCGCGCGGGAGGTGCTCCGGGGGTGCAGGGAACGGGGCATCCACACGGCCCTGGAGACGTGCGGGCACGCGCCCTGGGAGGTCTGGGAGGCGGTTCTGCCCTACGTGGACCTGGTCCTCTACGACCTGAAAGAAGTGGACCGCGCCAGGCACCAGCGGTTTACCGGGGTGGACAACGCCCTCATCCTGGAGAACCTGCGGAGGCTGGCCGGGACGGGCAAGAAGGTCGTCGTCCGGCGCCCGGTGATCCCGGGGTACAACGACAGCGAGGAGAGCATCCGTGCCCTGGCCCAGGTGGTGCGGTCCCTGGGCTCGGTGGACGAGGTCCATCTGCTCCCCTACCACCGGCTGGGGCAGGGCAAGTACGAGCGTCTGGGCATGGACTACGCGCTGAAGGACGTGCCCTCCCTGCGGGAGGAGGACGTGGCTGGGTTGCGAGCCATCCTCCTCGCCTACGGCCTGCGGGTGAGGGTCGGCGGCTGAGGAATGCAGAGCCAGAGGAGGTTGCGAGGACATGGCAGACAAGAAGGTGGACTGGCCCGGGGAGCAGGTGTGCCTGGTGACGGGAGGAACGGGGTTCATCGGCTCCTACCTGGTGCGCGAACTGGTGAGCCTGGGCAAGAAGGTGGTCGTCTTTGACGTCACCCCCGATACATCCTACATCGCCGATTGCCTGGACAAGGTGGCCTTCGTCTACGGGAGCGTGGACGACATGGCTCACGTCAAGCGCACGGTGGAGGAGTTCGGGGTCACCCACATCTTCCACCTGGCTTACCTCCTGGTCCCGGACACGGATAGCCGCCTGGGGACGGCCATCCGGGTCAACTGCGAAGGGTTCTACAACGTGCTGGAAGCAGCCCGCCTGCAGGGGGTAGAGCGGGTGGTGTGGGCCAGCACCCAGAGCGTCTACGGCCAGGCCGACTTCTACCCCCCGGGCCCGGTCAACGAAGACGTGTTCGTGCGCCCCACCACGCTCTACGGAGCGTGCAAGCTCTTCAACGAGCACGTGGCCGAGCACTACTGGAAGGTCTACGGCCTGGATACCATTGGGCTCCGCAAGTCGGTGGTGTACGGGTTGGGGAAGAGCCGGCGCCGCGACCTGAGCATCGCCCACCTGCTGATTGAGAACCCCCTCCTCGGGAGGCCTATGGAGATGCCCCCGGTGGACTACTACGCCAACTTCATCTACGTCAAGGACGTAGTCCGGGCGTACCTCCTGGCGGCCCAGGCCCCGCAGCCGAAGCACCGCATCTTCAACATCGGCGGCCAGGTGCTGCGGGCGAGCGAAGTGGTGGAGCGGATGAAGGCCCTGGTGCCCGGTGCGGAGGTGCACCGGCGGGAGGCCTACGACCTCCCTCACCCCATTGAGGTCTACAACCAGGACATGACCCGGGCCAGAGAGGAACTGGGGTACGAGCCAGCTTACACCCTGGAGGAGGGCGTGCGGGACTATCAGAAGATGCTGGAGGACTTCGGCGACCAGTACAGGTCGGCCTGGTCGGAGTTCGTGGCCAGGCCGCTGGTCTAGACCTGGCGAGGCGGGCGATGTTCAAGGGCCTGTTGGAAGGGCGTGTGGCGCTCGTGACGGGAGGGAGCCGGGGGATCGGCCGGGCCATCGTTCTGGACCTGGCCGCCGCCGGCGCGGACGTGGCCTTCACCTACCGCCAGGACGCCCAGGCAGCGGAGGAAGTCCTGCGCCTGGTAGGAGGGGCCGGCCGGCGGGGGTGGGCGCGGAGCGCCGACGTGACGGACTTCGCCCTGGCCCAGCAGGTGGTCCGGGAGGTGCTGGAGGCTTTCGGGCGGCTGGACATCCTGGTCAACAACGCGGGCATCCACGAGAACCGGCCTATCTGGGAACTGGAGGAAGACGTCTGGGACCGGGTGCTCGCGGTGAACTTGAAAGGGGCCTTCAACTACATCCGCGCCGTGGCCCCGGTGTTCCGTGCCCAGGGCTCGGGCAAGATCGTGAACATCGCCTCCATCCACGGGCTGCGGGGCCGGGAGGCCGGGGGCAACTACTCGGCGGCCAAGGCCGGCCTCCTCGGGCTGACCAAGTCGGTGGCCCGGGACCTGGGGCCCTACGGCGTCAACGTCAACGCTGTCGCGCCGGGGATTGTGGCCACGGACATGGTCCGGGCGCTGCCGGAGGAACTGAAGGCGGCCTTCGTGGCCCAGATCGTCCTGGGCCGCATGGGGCAGCCAGAGGACGTGGCCTACCTGGTCACCTTCCTCTGTTCCGACCTGGCCCGCCACATCACGGGAGAGGTGATCAAAGTGGACGGCGGGCAGTACATTTGAGGCCGCGCGGGTCTCCGCGAGGTCCGGGTACGGGGGCGGTCGCCTCACGAGCGACCGCCCCTTCTATCGGGGCCCTGAGGGTCCTACCTTGGCAAGGGATTTGACAAAAGCCCCAAGTCCTTTTACAATGGTGCGGAAACTTAGACCTGCAAAGCATGAGCCGCGGGCCCCTGCCAGAGGCTCACCATGACAATAGATGGAAAATCGGCAAAAGCAGCGTAGCGGCCTGGTCATCTTTGCGGCGCTGGCTGGCCTTTTGTGCCTGGGCAGCCTGTGCCTTGCTGGCGCGTTTGGCGCTCTGGCCTATTTTGGCCTCGGGCCGCTCCGGGAGGGCGCGGTCCCGCTCCCCTTCCTCCCTACCGTCCAACTCCCCGTGCCTCCCATCGGGGTGGAGAGGGAGACGCCCACCCCCTCGCTATCGGGCCGCTCTGGTGTGCTCAGGCTGGCGGCCTCCCCGCCGGAAACCCTGGACCCGGCCCTGGCTGGCGACCTAGACTCCGCCCAGTTCGTCTACAAGGTCTTCAGCGGCCTGGTCTCCCTGGACAAGGACCTGGAGGTCCAGCCGGACCTGGCGGAAGGCTGGGAGGTCAGCGACGACGGCCGGACCTACACCTTCCACCTGCGCAGGGACGCCCGGTTCCACGACGGCCGCCCCATCACAGCGGACGACGTGCGCTACGCTCTGGAGCGGGCCTGCGACCCGGCCACCGGCTCGCCTGTGGCTGAGGGCTATCTGTCGGATATTGTAGGGGTGCGCGAGAAGTTGCGAGGACAGGCCGACACCATCCGCGGCCTGGAGGTCCTGGATGAGCACACCCTTCGGCTCACCATTGACGCGCCCAAGGCCTACTTCCTTTCCAAACTGACCTACTCCACCGCCTTCGTCGTGGACCGCACCCAGGTGGAGTCGGACCCGGATTGGCTGCGGCACCCCAACGGCTCGGGCCCTTTCCGACTGCGGGAGTGGACCGAAGAGCGGATCGTGCTGGAACCCAGTCCGTACTACCCCGGCCCCCAGCCGGAGGTAGGGCAGGTGGTCTTCTACACGGTCCTCCGGGGGGTGCCGGTGACCATGTACGAGAATGGAGAACTGGACGCCGTGCTCGTGGACGGCGACCAGCTGGAACGTGTTCTGGACCCGGCCAACCTGCTGCACCGGGAACTGCAGACGGTGCCCCTTCTGGACACCTTTTACGTGGGGCTGAACGTGCGGAAGCCGCCCTTTGACGATGTGAAAGTGCGGCGGGCCTTCGCCATGGCGTTGAACCGTGTGGGGATCGTGCAGGTGGTTTTAAAAGGGCAGGCGGAAGTGGCACGGGGCATCCTCCCGCCGGGGATGCCCGGCTACAACCCGGACCTGGAGGGCGTCCCCTACGACCCCGAAGGGGCCAGGGCGCTCCTGGCCGAGTCCAGGTACGGGGGGCCCGAAGGGTTGCCGCCCATCACTTTGACCGCCGGCGGTTCGGGGCAGATGGGGCGGGTCCTGGCGGAGATGTGGGCCGAGGCCCTGGGCGTGGACGTCCAAGTGGAGGTGCCGGTCGGGAGCGTGGGCACGGAGTGGAGTTCAGGGCGTTTGCAGATGGTCCTCCTGGGCTGGATCGCCGACTATCCGGACCCGGAGAACTTCCTGGACCTTCTCTTCCACAGTCAGAGCCCTCAGAACTACACTGGCTACCAGAATCCAGAGGTGGACCGCCTTCTGGAGATGGCCCGCGCCGAGCCCGACCCGGAGAGGCGGTTTGCCCTCTACCGGGAGGCGGAAGAGAAAATCGTGGCCGACATGCCCTGGATTCCCCTCTACCACGACACGGCCCACCTGCTGGTCAAACCCTATGTGGAGGGGCTGCGCATGACCCCGCAGGGCCTCTACGGCCTGCGGGAGGTCCGCCTGTTCCGTCCGTGAACCTGGAGCGTGCAGCGCTTCCCCTTCCCTAGGGGAAGGGGGGCCTGTTGCAGGATCAGAAAGCACCGCCTTGAGAGCGGCGAGAGGAGGTTGGCATGGCAAGGTTACTGGAGGTGAAGGGGCTGCGGACCCAGTTCTTCACCCAGGATGGCGTGGTCCATGCCGTGAACGGCATCTCGTACCACGTGGACGAGGGGGAGACGCTGGGGATCGTGGGGGAGAGCGGCTGCGGCAAGACGGTGAACGTCCTGTCCATCATGCGGCTCATCCCCCAACCGCCCGGCAAGATCGTCGGTGGCGAGGCCTGGTTTGACGGACGCGACCTCCTGAAGATCTCCGAAGACGAGATGCGGCAGGTGCGTGGCAACCGCATCTCCATGATCTTCCAGGACCCGATGACGTCCCTCAACCCGGTCCTGACCATTGAGCAGCAGGTGAGCGAGGCCCTCATGCTGCACCTGGGCATGGACCGCAAGCAGGCCCGCAAGCGGAGCATTGAACTCCTGGAGATGGTAGGCATCCCCGAGGCGGCCTCCCGCATTGACGACTACCCGCACCAGTTCTCCGGCGGCATGCGCCAGCGGGTGATGATCGCCATGGGCCTCTCCTGCAACCCCCAGTTGCTCATCGCCGATGAGCCGACCACGGCCCTGGACGTCACCATCCAGGCCCAGATCCTGGAACTCGTCAAGCAACTGAAGCGGGAGATCGGCATGGCCGTCATCTGGATCACCCACGACCTGGGGGTGGTGGCGGGCCTGGCGGACCGGGTGAACGTCATGTACGCCGGCTACATCATTGAGTCGGGCCCGGTGAAGGATATCTACGGCGATCCGCGGCACCCCTACACCATCGGCCTCCTGCGGTCTGTCCCCCGCCTGGACGAGTCGGTGAAGGAGAAACTCATCCCCATTGAGGGCCTGCCCCCGGACCTGATTGACCCGCCGCCGGGTTGCCCCTTCGCCCCGCGGTGCCAGTACCAGATAGAGAAGTGCCTCAAGGAGAACCCGCCTCTGGAGACGGTGGCCCGGGGCCACATGGTGGCCTGCTGGGTGGATGTGAAGCGAAAGGGGGCCTGAGAAGATGACCACACCCACTCCCACTTCTGCGTCCAAAGACGACATCCTCGTGGATGTGCGGCACCTGCGGATGTGGTTCCCCATCAACCGGGGGATCATCATCCAGCGCACGGTGGGCTACGTCAAGGCCGTGGATGACATCAGTTTCTTCGTCCGCCGGGGCGAGACCCTGGGCCTGGTGGGCGAGAGCGGCTGCGGCAAGTCCACCACGGGGCGGGCCATCCTGCAACTGTACCGCCCCACCTCCGGCGAGGTCTATTTTGACGGCCAGGACCTCTGCAAGATGAAGGGGGAGGAACTGCGCCGCATGCGCCGCCGCATGCAGATGATCTTCCAGGACCCCTATGCTTCCCTCAACCCGCGGATGACGGTGGGGAACATCATCGGCGAGCCCCTGGAGGTGCACGGCATCGCCCGGGGCCGGGAGAAAAGGGAGCGGGTCCAGGAACTCCTGCGGGTAGTGGGGCTCAACCCCTACTTCGTCAACCGCTACCCCCACGAGTTCTCCGGCGGGCAGCGGCAGCGCATCGGCGTGGCCCGCGCTCTGGCCGTGAACCCCGACTTCATCGTCTGCGACGAGCCCATCTCCGCCCTGGACGTGTCCATCCGAGCGCAGATCATCAACCTCCTGGAGGAACTCCAGGAGCAGTTCGGCCTGACCTACCTCTTCATCGCCCACGACCTCTCTGTCGTGCGGCACATCAGCAACCGGGTCGCGGTGATGTACCTGGGCAAGATCATGGAACTGACCAGCCGGGAGGAACTGTACGACAACCCTCTGCACCCTTACACCCAGGCCCTTCTTTCGGCGGTGCCCATTCCCGACCCGGTGGTGGAGGAGAAGCGAAAGCGCATCATCCTGGAAGGCGACGTGCCCAGCCCGGTCAACCCGCCCAAGGGGTGCAACTTCTGCACCCGGTGCCCTGTCGTGATGGACATCTGCAAGGAGGAGGAACCGGAGTTCAAAGAAGTGCAGCCAGGCCACTGGGTGGCCTGCTGGCGCGTCGGCCACTAGGAGGAAGTAAGGAGAGAAACCTCGTGACCAAGTACATCATCCGAAGGCTGCTCTGGTCCATCCCGGTGCTTTTCTTCCTCATCCTGGCGGTTTTCATCCTCATCCGGGCCATCCCCGGGGGGCCCTTTGACTTCGCCGGCGACAAAAGCCTCCCCCCCTCCGTGGTCAAGAACCTGGAGGCCAAGTACCACCTGAACGACCCGGTGTGGAAGCAGTTCGTGGACTACATGACCGACCTCGTCCTGCGGTTTGACCTGGGGCCCTCGTTCCGGTACAAGTCCCGCTCGGTCAACGACATCATCGCCCAGACCCTGCCCATCTCGGCCCAGTTGGGCCTGGTGGCCCTGGCCCTGGCCCTCCTCATCGGCATCCCAGCGGGGATCATCGCTGCCCTGCGCCAGAACACCATCGTGGATTACACGGCCACCTTCATCGCCATTATCGGGGTCTCCATCCCTGCCATTGTGATGGGGCCATTCCTGATCTGGATCTTCGCCCTGCCCCACGACATCGGGGGGTGGCACTACGAGCCCATCTTCCCCGTTTCCCGCTGGGGGGCGAAGCCGCCCTTCTTCCTCGGGTTCCTCCCCGTGCCCGACCTGGAGTTCTGGAAGTACGCCATCCTCCCGGCCTTCACCCTGGGGACGGGCCTCTCGGCCTCCATCGCCCGCCTGACCCGGGCCAGCCTGCTCCAGGTCATCCGGGAGGACTACATCCGCACGGCCCGGGCCAAGGGTCTCTCCGAGCGGGCGGTGATCGTGCGCCACGCCCTGAAGAACAGCATGATCCCGGTGGTGACCATCCTGGGCCCCATGTTCGCCGCGGTGCTCACCGGCACCTTCGTAGTGGAGCAGATCTTCGCCATCCCGGGCCTGGGGAAGCACTTCGTGACCAGCATCGGCAACCGGGACTACCCTGTAGTGCTGGGGACCAGCCTCCTCTACGGCGTGGCCATCGTCATCGCCAACCTGGCGGTGGACATTGTCTACGCCTGGCTGGACCCGCGCATCCGCTACGACTAACCCTGCGCGCAGAGAGGCGCGCTTCGCGTGAGGAGGTACGATGAGCACTGGTCAGCGACAGGACGAAGAAGCCATCCGGCTTCAGTTTGCATTGCGCAAGGAGCGGTCCCCCTGGTCCGACGCCTTCCGCCAACTGCGCAAGAACAAGGTAGCAGTGGCCAGCGGGATCTTCTTGATCTTCGTCATCCTCACGGCCATCTTCGCCGATTACATCGCGCCCTACCACTTCGCCGACGCCCACATCACCGACAACTACCGCCTGCCACGCCTGAACATCCCCATCCTGGGCCACGACCCGACGTCGCCCTACCTGCTGGGTGCGGACTTCCTGGGCCGCGACGTCCTGAGCCGCACCATCTACGGCACGCGGGTGTCCATTTCCGTGGGGTTCGCCGGCGCGCTGGTGAGCCTGGTCATCGGCATCATCTACGGGCTGATCTCCGGCTACTCCAGCACGCGGGTGGACAACATCATGATGCGCTTCGTGGACTTCCTCTACGGGTTGCCCATCCTGATCTTCGTCATCCTGCTCCAGGTCTACTTCAAGGCGGTGGCGCGGAAGGGTGCGACCGGCCTTCTGGGCGCGATGGTCTCCCTGGATGAGAAGATGGGAGGGATGTTCTTCATTTTCGTGGCCATCGGCGCGCTCAACTGGCTGGGCATGGCCCGCCTCACCCGGGGGCAGGTCCTCTCCTACAAACAGAAGGAGTTCATTGAGGCGGCCCGCTCCATCGGCGCCAGCAACCTGCGCATCATCTTCCGCCACCTCCTGCCCAACGTGCTGGGGCCGTGCATCGTGGCCGAGACATTGGCCATCCCCGGCTACATCTTCACCGAGGCGTTCCTCTCCTTCCTGGGGCTGGGCGTCAACGCCCCCACCCCCAGTTGGGGGATCATGATCTCCGAGGGGTACATCGGCCTGCGGTCCTACCCGCACCTGATCTTCACCCCCAGCGTCGCTCTGACCCTCACCGTCCTGGCCTTCAACTTCCTGGGCGACGGCCTGCGGGACGCGTTTGACCCGCGCCTCCGCGGCACCACGTAACGCCGACTGCACAGGGGCGGGCCGGCTCACCTTCCGGCCCGCCCCTTGTCCCGTCACTCTGGCCTGGCCGCCATGTCGCCCCTCCGCCCCAGGAAGGTCCTCCGTCCAGTGCAGAGGGCCTGCGACTCGGTTCTATCTCGTGTGGATGGGTTCGCGACCATCGCTTCTGCCTCTGGTAAGGACGAGGCATGTATCGCCTTCATAGACCGCGGACCTGGTAGAAGTGGCTTCAGCCGTTCCCCGACGAGCCGCCAGCACAAAATGCGACTGCGGAGGGTTTGCTGCACGGGCCTCGTGCTCCTCTTCGCCGCTGTCCTCGCCGCCTGCCAGCCCACCCCCCAGACGGTCCCTCCCGTGGAGCCGCAGACGGTCCAGGTCACTCCGACGCCGGCCTCCCGCCCCTCCACGGGGGCACCTGTCGCCACGCCCTCCAGCACCCGCACGCCCACGCCTTCCCCCACGCCTCCACCGGCCCTGATCCCTGGCGGCCGCGTCGTCCAGGGCGGGCTCTACAGGGTGAGCCGGGTGGACCCCCGTTCAGGGGACCTTAACCCGGCAGAGCAGCAAGTGGCCGACCTCCTCTTTGAGAGCCTGTTTGTGCCGAGCCCTCTGGATGGCCGCCCGGAACCGGCCCTGGCAGAGGACTGGGCCTTCTCCGCCGACGGCCTGGAGGTCACCTTCCACCTCCGGGAGGGGGTCCGCTGGCACGACGGCGCGCCCCTCACGGCGGGGGACGTGGCACGCGCCCTGGAGGAGGCCCGGGACCCAGCCGGAGGGGGCACCCTGTGGCCCTTCCTGAAACCGGTCCTCTCTGTGGAGGCCCTGGGGGCGCGGGACATCCGGGTGGCGTTCCGCGGGCCGGACTGCTGGGCCTTCTGGACCTTAGGGCAGGTGCCCCTGATGCGCCAGGATGCAGAGGGGAGGCCTGTCGGCACCGGTCCCTTCCGATGGGCTGGCCAGGAGGCAGATGGGCGCGTGGCGCTGGAGGCGTTTCGGGCCTATTGGGGGCCGCCGCCCTACCTGGACGGGTGGATCTACCAGCCTTTCCCCGACGCCGGGAGCCTGGAGCAGGCCCTCGGCGCAGGGGCGGTGGACCTCGCGCTCTGGCCAGAGAAGGACGCATCGGCGGTC
>JBMFPD010000037.1:0-16490 GCA_049969295.1 Anaerolineae bacterium
GGCCGAGGTCGCGCTGTTCAGCAGGTTGACGATGGGCGTGGGCCAGAAGCCGAAGAAGACCATGAAGAAGACGAGCGGCCACATGGTCACCTTCTCAAAGGCGGCCATGTCCGTCAGCCCGCCCCACTTCTCGGCGTTGAAGGGACCCAGGAAGACGTACTGGATGACCTTCCACAGGATGTAGGCCGCGGTCACCACCACGCCCAGGATGCCGATGACGGCGTAGACCGGGATGAGGGCGAAGGCCCCCCGGAAGACGAAGAACTCGCTCCAGAAGCCGGCGAGCCCTGGCAGGCCCAGGGAGGCCAGACACGTCACGGCCATGATGCCGTAGTAGTAGGGGAGTTTGGCCCCCAGGCCGCCGAAGGCCTGCAGGTCGCGGGTGTGGGCTCGCTCGTAGATGACGCCCACCAGGAAGAACAACCCGCCCGTGATGATGCCGTGGTTGAACATCTGCAGGGCCGCGCCGTTCAGGGCGATGGTGGCGCTGCGGTCCACTTCTGCCGCGCTGCCCAGGCCCAGGCTCGCTGCGGCCGCGGCCACGCCCAGCATCACGTACCCCATGTGGCTCACCGAGGAGTAGGCGATCAGGCGCTTCAGGTCCCACTGGGCCATGCAGACCAGCGCCCCGTAGACGATGCTGATGACCGCCAGCGCGGCCACAATGGGGGCGTAGAACTGGAAGGCCGAGGGGAAGACCGGCAGCACGATGCGGATCATGCCGTAGGCCCCCAACTTCAGGAGGATGCCGGCCAGGATGACGCTGCCGGCCGTGGGCGCTGCGGTGTGGGCGTCCGGCAGCCAGGTATGGAAGGGGAAGGAGGGCACCTTGATGGCGAAGGCCACGAAGAAGGCCCAGAAGGCGGCCGCCGCCAGCGGGAAGTTGTCGGCGAAAGGCCGCGCCTTGGCCGCCTCCAGGATGTCAAAGGAGCCGGTCGTCAGGTAGATGCCGATGATGGCCAGCAACATGAAGACGCTGCCCGCCAGGGTGTAGAGGAAGAACTTGATGGCCGCGTACTGGGGGCGGTCCTTGGGCTGGCCCCAGATGCCGATGAGGAGGTACATCGGCACCAGGCCCACTTCCCAGAAGACGTAGAACAGGATGAAGTCCAGAGAGACGAAGACCCCCAGCATCCCCGTCTCCAGGAGGAGGAACAGGAAGAAGAACTCCTTCACCCGGTGGGTGATGGTGTGGGCCGAGTAGTACAGGGAGAGGGTCGTCAGGAACGTGGTCAGGAAGACCAGGGGCACGCTCAGCCCATCCACCCCCACGTGGTAGCGGACGTCAATGGCTGGGATCCACGGGGCGAGTTCCTCAAACTGCATCCCCCCAGGCGTCGTGCGGTAGGCGAGCCAGAGGTAGATGGAGAGCGCCAGGGGGATCACGCTGATCCCGATGGAGAGGCGCTTGATGGTCTCCTCGTCCTCCTTGGGGATCAGGAGGACCAACAGCGCCCCCAGCAGGGGGATGAAGGTGATCGCGGACAGGATTGGAAAGTTCATGGAAGCCTTCCTCCTCCGAACGGCCTTACCAGTAGAGATAGAGTCCCATCAAGAGGAGCACGGTGACCAAGACCACAAGCAAGTAGTTCTGCACGCGGCCGGTCTGCGTCAGGCGCAGACCCTGCCCGCACCGATCCATGACGTAGGCCACGCCGTTGACCGCCCCGTCCACCACCGGCGTGTCAAAGAAGCGGCGCAGCGCGTCGGAGAGCCATCGCCCGAAGGCCCCCACCGCATCCACGATGGGGTCCACGACCCACTTGTCGTCAAAGCGGAAGAAGGTCTCCGAGCACCACAGGGCGAACCGGATGACCGTGGCCCGGTAGAACTCGTCCACGTAGTACTTGTTGCGCAGAAGGGTGTAAAGGGCCCCCAAGCGCGTCGCCGGGTCTGGCTCGCCCGCCTGGAGGGGCCGCCGGCCGTAGACCCACCAGCCCACGAAAAGGCCCCCCAGGGCCATGGCCGTGGAGAGCGCGGCCACCGAAAGGTTGAAGGGCGTGGCGTGCAGGACCTCGGGCACCCAGACCTCGTACCCCTCCGCCAGCAGGTGGTGGAAGAAGTTGGCCCAGGGCGTCCCGGCAAAGCCCAGGAAGGCGGCGAAGAGGGCCAGGACCACCAGCGGCCCCGTCATGCTCGTCGGCGACTCGTGGGCGTGGCGCGCCGCCTCCGTCCGCGGCTCGCCCAGGAAGGTGAGGAAGACCTGCCGGCCCATGTAGAAGGCCGTGAGGAAGGCGGCCAGGGTGAGGAGCAGCCAGACGAAGAAGGGCCACGAGACGACGCCCCCGTGCAGGAAGGCTTCGTAGGCGTGGGCCAGGATCTCGTCCTTGCTCCAGAAGCCGGCGAAGGGGACCACGCCGGCCAGGGCCAGCGTCCCCACCAGGAAGGTCCAGAAGGTGGTGGGCATCTTCTCCTTCAGGCCGCCCATGCCCATCATGTCGTTGGGGTCAAAGGGCCTGGCTTCCCCGTGGTGCTTGCCGTGGCCGTGGTGCGCCGCCTCGTGGTGCCCGTGCTCCATGCCGTGGATCACGGAGCCGGAGCCCAGGAACAAGAGGGCCTTGAAGAAAGCATGGGTGATGAGGTGGAAGACCGCGGCCACGTAGGCCCCGATCCCCAGGGCGGCGATCATGTAGCCCAACTGGCTGATGGTGGAATAGGCCAGCACGCGCTTGATGTCGTCCTGGGCGATGGCGATGGTGGAGGCGAAGAGGGCGGTGAAGGCCCCGATGAAGGCCACCAGCCCCAACTGCGGCCCGTGCTCCACGGCGGCGAAGAGGGGGAAGGTCCGCGCCACCAGGTACACGCCGGCCGAGACCATCGTCGCCGCATGGATGAGGGCGCTCACGGGGGTGGGGCCTTCCATGGCGTCCGGGAGCCAGACGTGCAGGGGGAACTGGGCCGACTTGCCCACCGCGCCCCCGAAGATGAGCATGGCGATGAGGGTGGCCCACGGCAGGCCGAGACCCGGCACCGTCGTCTCGGCCAGGTGGTGCAAGGTCTCTGGGGCGAAGAGGTCGGCGAAGGTGAGGGTCCCCGTCCGGACGTAGAGGAGCAGGAGGCCGCTCAGCATGATGACATCGCCCACGCGGGTCGTCAGGAAGGCCTTGAGCCCCGCCTTCATCGCCGACGGCTTCTCAAACCAGAAGCCGATGAGGAGGTAGGAGCACAGGCCCATGATCTCCCAGAAGACCAGGAGCATGAAGAGGTTGTCGGCCACCACGAGGCCCAGCATCCCGCAGGCGAAGAGGGAGATGTAGGCGAAGAAGCGGGAGTAGCGGGGGTCCTTCTCCATGTACCCCACGGAGTAGATGAAGATCATCAGGCAGACGAAGGGGACCATGAAGAGCATGACCGCCGTGAGGGGGTCCACCTGGACGCCCATGCGGAACCAGACGTCGCCGGTGGGCACCCAATCCGCCACGAGGTGGAACGCCTTCTCCCCCATCCCCAACTTCCCGGCGATGGCCTGGGCCACCACGCCCCAGGAGAGGACCCAGGAGAGGGCGATGGCGCCGATGGCGATGGACGAACTCAACTTGCGCCGTGGGTAGGCCCACAGGACGATGACCGCGAAGGCCGCCAGAGGGATGAAGGGGATCAACCACGTCAGTTGGAGCATCGCGGGCTCATCCTTTCATCTCGTCAATCTCTTCCACGTTGACCGTTTCCCGGCTGCGGTAGATGGAGAGCAAGATGGCCAGGCCCACCGCCGCCTCCGCCGCGGCCACGGTGATGACGAAGATGGCGAAGACCTGGCCGGCCAGGTCGTGGGGGGCCACGTACCGCCAGAAGGCCACCAGGTTCAGGTTCACGGCGTTGAGCATCAGTTCCACGCCCATGAGGACGGCCACACCGTTGCGGCGGGCCAGCGCGCCGTAGAGCCCGATGCAGAAGAGGGCCGCTGCCACCAGCAAGTACCAAGACAGAGGAACCATGCCCGCCTCCAGGAAGTCAAATCACGAATGACACGAACCAGGCGCGAATGACACGAATTCTTCTAAAGAGTTTTAGGATCCGTGTGATTCGTCCTATTTGTGCCATTCGTGATCTCTGATCACCGCTCCCGGGCGATGAGGATGGCACCCACCATCGCCACGAGGAGCAGCACCGACGCCACTTCAAAGGGAAGGACATACGGCCCCATCAGCGCCTGTCCCAGGCGCGTGAGGTAGTCGGCAGGGACCTCGGCCTGCACCGTCGCCCAGCGCACTTGCAGGAGCACGAAGGCCAGCACCCCGAAGAAGAGCACCGTGAAGATGGCCGCCAGGGGCCACTGCTGGTTCAACTGGCGGCCCGGGTCCTGCATGTAGCGGCCCGAGAGCATGATGGCGAAGAGGATGAGGACCGCCACTGCGCCCACGTAGATGAGGACCTGCACCCCGGCCAGGAACTCCGCCTCCAGGAGGACGTAGAGGCCCGCCATGCCGAGGAAGGCCAGGATCAGGTACAGGGCGCTGTGGAACAAGTTGCGGTTGGTGACCACCATGACCGCAGCCCCCAGGACGATCACGCTCAGGATGGCGAAGACGATCTGCACGATTGGGATCATGGGCAACCCCCGGCTCCTCAGGCCCTCTTAGCGGCTTTCCTGCCAGGCCCGCCACTGGGCCATCCGCTCCTCCACCGCCCGCTGCTGCGCCCGGCGGAGCCCCCAGCCGCCCAAGTACAGGGCCCCGAGGGTCACCGCCACGTTGATCACCAGGAGCGCCGCTGCCTGAGGCCAGAAGCCCAGGCCCAGTTTGACCACCAGGCCGACGACGAAGAGGTTGGTCAGGGCCAGGGGCAGCAGGAACTTCCAGGCGAAGGAGAGGAGGTGGTCAATGCGGAAGCGTGGCAGGGTGAAGCGCACCCACATGAAGACGAAGATGACGGCGAAGGCCTTGGCGAAGAACCAGAACCACGAGGGCAGGATGGGCCCCTGCCAGCCCCCCAGCCACAGGGTGGTGATGATGGCCGAGATGGCGAACAGGTTGATGTACTCCGCCACGAAGAAGAGGCCGAACTTCATCCCGCTGTACTCGGTGAAGAAGCCGGCCACCAACTCCGATTCCGCCTCCGGCAGGTCAAAGGGCCCGCGGTTGGACTCCGCCGCAGCGCAGATGAAGTGCACCAGGAACACCCCCGGTAGCATCAGGATGAAGGGCAGCCTCGCCTGCGCCTCCACGATGCGCACCGTGGACATGGAGCCAGCCAGGAGCACCACCGCCAGCATGGAGAGGGCCATGGGGATCTCATAGGCCAGGAGTTGCGCCCCGATGCGCAGGCCCCCCAGGAGGGCGTACTTGTTGTTGGAAGACCAGCCCGCGGTGAGGACGGCGATGGTGGTCATGGAGGCCAGGGCCAGGATGTAGAGGATGGCGATGTTCAGGTCCTGGGGCACCATGCCGCGCCCAAAGGGGATGACGGCGTAGACCAGGAGCGCCGGCGCCACCATGATGGCCGGCGCCCAGTTGAACGCCCCCCTGTCGGCGTTGGCCGGGATCACGTCCTCCTTAGTGAGCATCTTGATGGCATCGGCAATGGATTGGAGGATGCCATACGGCCCGGCCCGGTTCGGCCCCAGCCGGTCCTGGAAGCGGGCCACGGCTTTCCGCTCCATCCAGATGAGGAAGAGGACGATGAGCAGGGCCACGACGACCAGGAGGACGATGACCAGGAGGTCCATGATGGCCGTGACCGCCCAGGCTGGCAGGAAGGTCCCCAGCCAGCCGGCCAGCGCATTGCCCACGATGTTCAGGAGTTGGTCCAGAGTCTCTAAGATGCCCATCGGGTCGCGTTCCTCCGCACGCGTGCAGGTGCTTTTCCAGCGGCCAAGGGGCTTTCCGTCTCCGCCTCCCCCCTCAGAACCACCGCAGCGCCCCCTTGCGCCAGGCGTAGGCCAGGCCCGCCAGCAGGATGCCGATGAAGAGGAACATCTCCACCAGGGCGAAGAGGGGCAACTGGTGGTAGGCCACAGCCCAGGGGAAGAGGAAGACGGTTTCAATATCAAAGAGGACGAAGACCAGGGCGTAGATGTAGAACTGGATTTTGTAGCGGACCCACGTCTCGCCGATGGTCTCCAGGCCGCATTCGTAGGTAGATTGCTTCATGGGGGTGGGTTTCTTGGGCCTGAGGAGCCAGGCCACGCCGACAGCGAGGAAGGGGAAGAGGGCCGCCACGGCCACGAAGAGCCCGATGAAGAGGTAGTTCTGCAGCAAGGCGCACGCTCCTTCCGTTGCACAAAGACTGACAGGGCCTCGGAGGCGCTACACCGCGCAGCACCTTGGGGCGTCGGTCGGGAAATCCTCTCGGCCTGCGCAGCGCACATTGTGCCGAAAGGAACAGACCGACGCTATTGTAACGGATTTTGGAGGCTCTGTCAAACCGCCGCGCCCTATGTTGCAGGGCTGACTCGTTTTTACAGAAGGGAGGGCCATAACCGCTCTTCCCGGCGCAGAGGGGCACGCCAGAAGGCGTGCCCTACAGTCTGCCGCGCTAGAAGGCCGTCAGAGTCCTACAAGAATAAGTCAGCCCTGCCCTATGCTGGCGGCTGCCTTGTCGTGAGGGCCGAAGGCCACCCGAAATGGGGGCGGCACATGCCCTCCCAGAGGCAGATGCCGCGGCCCCGAACCACCACCGGGGGTGGAATCGGGGGACCTCGTGGGCACTTGTGCAGCGGGCGCAGGAGTGTTATACTCCCCGCGACCCTGGGAACCTGCGGAGGTGTTGGGGAGGCACCATGACCCTTTTCTTCCTGATCCTGGCTGGCCTGAGCCTGTCGGCTATGGTGGGAGGCCTCGTCTGGGCGGTGACGGTGAGCAAGCGGGCAGGGACCCGGGGCCCCGGAGGGCCCCGCGTCCCCGAGGAAGCAGGGTCCTTCAGCAACCTCAAAGCCCTGGTGCAGGCCGGCGACTGGGGCCACGCCTTGCCAGCCATCCTCGCCATCGGCGGGCTCCTGGGCCTGCTCCTCTTTTCCTCTTTGGCCGCGGTGGTGGGCCTGGAAGAACCTCTGTGGGGCGTGGCTGCGCTGCTGGTGAGCCTCTATGTCATCGTCCGGACCCTGTGGAACATCGCCCAGGCGTGAACGGGAGCGCCGCGAGGTGGCCAGGAGCGGCCCGCTCCCACCCCTTGCCCACGGGCGCAGGAGGACTTCGGGGGCCAGAGGGCCCCGGTCCGCGCGTCGGCCCCGGGGAGGCGGAGCCGACAGGACGAAGCCCTCACTCCCAATCGCCGATGGTGAAGCGACGGCCCTGCGGAGCCCCGGGCGCGCCCTGAGGATCGGAGGCTCCCGGCTGCCTCCACACCTGGGGGGCCGCTCCAGACGTGATGACGATCACCGGGGGAGTTGTGCCCTCTCCCCGTTCCCCCTCGCGCGGCGGACGCGCCCGGCGCGCCATGAAGAGGAAGCCCAGGACTCCCATGGGCAGGCTGACCAGGAACCCGGCCACCACCCCGAAGAGGAGTGCCAGGGCGTCCGGCTGAACCCGTTTGACCACCAGGACCGCCACGGCCGCGCACCCGCCGACGAAGAGGACCCATGCCGCGCGTTTCACTGTGCCCATGCCTTCCCCTCCTCGCACTGGAGATGCCCTTCCCAGCCCCCGCGCCCTGGCCAATCCCGCAACCCAAGCACCCCGACACGGGGGCCGTCCATCCGGGTTAGAACATTTGTTCTATTCTCCTCTGAATTGTACCGCAGGTCCGCCCGGGTGTCAAGCGCGGGGGTCCCCACGCACCACGGCCCTGGAGGCAGGCTATGGCGCGGGTAGGGGAACGAGGTGCAGCCCTCGCCCTCATGCTGGCGGCCCTCGCGCTGCGCATGGGCCTCCTTCAGAGCCAGAGCCTGTGGCCGGACGAGGGGATCTCCTGGTACCTGGCGACGAACCCCTGGGCCCTCCCCCAGGCGGATCACCCTCCCCTGTACTTCCTGGCCCTCGGAGCCTGGATGCGCCTCGCTGGCGATTCCGTGCTGGCCCTGCGTTTCCCCTCCGTGGTGGCCGATGTGCTCCTGGTCGCCCTGCTCTGGCGGTGGAGCCGTCGCTTCGGCCGGCCTGGAGCAGGGACCCTGGCGGCGCTTCTGTGGGCGGCCTCGCCTCTGGCGGTGTGGTACGCGACGGAGGCGCGGGGGTACGCGTGGCTGGCCTCCTTCGGCGTGTGGGCCTCGTGCCTGCTGCTGGCACAGGCCCGACCGGGCCTCTACTTCCTGTCCGGGGCCGCCGCGCTCCTCATCCACCCCTTCGCCGCTTTCCTCCTGGGGGGCCACGGCTGGCTCCTCTGGGCCCGACGACGCAGAGGGGCGCTGGACAGCCGTTGGACGCGCGCCTGGCTCGCCCTGCCGCTGGCCCTGGTACCGTGGCTCCTGCAGATGGCGCGCCAGATGGGCCAACCGACTTACTGGCCCGGTGCCTTCCAGCCGGGGAAAGCCCTTCTGGGAACCCTGGCCACCTGGGCCGCCGGCCCCTCGTGGGCCATGCAGTCGGTGGCCCGGCAGGCCGGGGGTGCCCTCCTGGTCCTGGCGGCGCTGGGCGCGCTCGCCTGGGCCACCTGGCAGGGGAAGCCCTCGGAGGACGTGCACCCGGTGTGGATCCTGTGGAGCCTGCTGGTCTTTCCCCTTCTGGGAGCCGGGGCCCTGGCCTTCCTCTGGCCCAAGTACGCGCCCCGCTACCTCATGTTCCTCTTCCCCCTTCTGACGTGGCTTGTGGCAGAGGGCCTGGCCTGGGCCTTCCACCGCAGGCGCTTCGCCGCCCTGGGGGCGCTGATCTTGGTCTGGGCCCTGGTCGCCTTTGACGGATGGACCCTGGTCCGCACCGCCCGGGAGCCGGCCCTGGAGCGGCCGGACTTCTCCCGTGTCCTGGCCTACGTGCAGGAACAGGCCCGGCCGGGCGATGCCCTCCTCCTCGTGGGGGGGCACGTGGAGTCCGTGGTCCGCTACTACCTGCGGGATACGCTCCCCCTCTACCCCCTCCCGCCAGGGATGCTGGTGCAGGTGACCCGCCCTCTGAACGCGAGCCAGGTCGCGGGCGTCCTGAACAACGTCGCAGCGCGGCACCGGCGGGTCTGGTTGCTCCTCTGGCAAGAGGACCTGGCCGATCCCCTGCGGCTGACCCTGACCTACCTCCTGGGGGGCGCGCGGCGGCACGAGGTGCCGGCCGACTTCGAGCAGGTGGCCCTCCTTCTCTTCTCCTTCCCCCCGGAGGCCTGGTTTGACCCAAGCCCGACGGGGCAGCACCGGCTGGAGGAGGTCCCCTTTGCCGACGCTCTCGTGCTGCGGGGATTTGACCTGACCCGCGATGGCTTCTGGTACGAACGCCGCCAGACGGAACTCCAGGGAGGGCCGCCCTTCGCGGCCGACTGGCCTTCCTTCCGTCAAGGGGAGCGCATCTACGTGGCCCTCTACTGGAGGGTGGAGGGGCCCGTGGCCCGTGACTACACCGCCTTCGTCCAGGTGTTGGACCCCCAGGGGCGCTGGGTGGCCGGGGACGACCACACCTTGGGGGGCGACCTCTTCCCGGCCACCCGCTGGAGGCTGGGGGAAACCTACATCCAGTACCACACGCTCCCCCTGGCGGAGGACCTGCCCCCGGGCGAGTACACGGTCATCGCCGGGCTGTACTGGCGCGCTGAGGATGGGACCATCCACCGCGTGCCCCGCGCCGATGGCGCAGAGCACGTGGTCCTGGGGAAAGTACAGGTCTCCCCCTGAGCGAGGCACACCAGGGAGACTGCCGGCACTTCCCCTCCTCGTGCGGAGCTGACTCGTAGGGCACGCCTTCTGGCGTGCCAAGAGGGTCACGCTACAAGCGTGACCTACTACACTTCCCCTCCTCCCCGGGGCCTGTGCGTCCCGCTTTTGACAAATCGCCCACCCTGGTGTACAATAGGATTGCATATGCCGAACGGCGTTCGGCATAGACGAACAGCCCATCGGAGGCTCAGCCTGGTGCGGGCGCTCTTCTCTGTGCGGTCTCTGGCCTCGCCGGACCTCTTTCGCCCTCTTCTCCTGGCGGAGGCCTTTGGCAGACGTGTGTGATCTGGCCCCACAACGACTAGGGAGGTGTGACCATGGCCAAGCTCCAAGTCCCGTACGAGACCGCCGAGGAGTCCGGTGTCTTCCTGGAACTGGAGGTGCCGGACGCCAACCTGGTGCAGTCCTTCGTGCCGAAGGAACCTGCCCCCTTACCCGATGTGGCCGCGGCTGCCGCCTACGCGGTGGAACACCCCCTGGGCACCAAGCCCCTCTCCCAACTGGTGCGCAAGGGGGACAAGGTGGTCATCATCACCGAGAACCAGTTCCGCGCGGCTCCAGCCCGCAAGATCCTGCCCCCCATCCTGGACATCCTCCGCTCCGCCGGCGCTGAGGTCTCCATCGCTGTGGGCAACGGGAAGGTCCCACCCCTCAGCCACGAGGAACTGGTGGAGAAACTGGGCAAGGAAGTGGTGGCGAGCGGCATCCCCATCGTCTGCAACGACGTCAGCAAGCCCGAGAACTACGCCTTCATGGGGGTCACCTCGCGGGGCATCCCCGTCTTCGTCCTCAAGCCCGTGGCCGAGGCGGACGTCAAGATCACCATCTCCACCACCCAGGCCACCCTGTGGGGTTACGGCGGCTCCGGCATGGTCATCCCCGCCATCTCCAGCAACGAGACCATTGAGATGAACCACGTCTTCTCCCTGGCGGATGACTGCCGACCGGGGAACAACGCCTGCCACATGCAGCAGGACAAGTACGAGGCCGCCCGCATCGTCGGCCTGACCATGGGCATCCACGTCATCGTGGACAACAGGTTCCAGGTCATCTACCTGGGGGCCGGGGATTTCGTGGAGGCGCACAAGGCGGCGGTCAGGGTCTACGACAGCATCTACCGCTTCAACGCCGCCCAGTTCGCTGGCGCCCCGGCCGACATCGTCATCACCGGCTCCAGCGCCCCCACGGACCACCTCTACTTCCATACCGGCTGGGCGGCGGTGAACTGCGACCCCATCTGCAAGGAAGGCGGCACCATCATCCATGCCACGCCCTGTCCAGGCTACGGGGCCTGGCCCGGCTTCGCCCTGATGGACCTCATGAAGGACTTCATGCCCCCCACGCCGGAGAACAAGGTGAAGGCGCTGCGGGCCTTCTACACCAGGGACCGCGAACTCTGGGCCGGCTGCATCTGGTGGAAGATCTACGAGGTGATGACCCGCAAGCACATCACCGTCGTCACCCGCAAGGAAAACCTGGAGATGAGCCGAGGCGCGGGCCTGGACGCCACCGACTCCCTGGAGGAGGCCTTCCAGGCGGCCCTGAAGCGGCACGGCCCCAACGCACGGGTGGCCTTCGTGCCCTACGGCCGCTACACCGTGCTGGACGTCTGAGGGTGCCTTCCCTCATCCTCCCAGCGGGAGTAGAGAGGACCTCTCCCATCCCGAACCGCCGCAGGCGGCGGGTCAGGGATAGGGTCCGGGCGACGGGCGCGTCGGCCCGAAAGGGTCCGTTGTGGTAAAATGGACCTGGCTCCCGGAACCCGGGGGCGGAGGCGAAGGCTCCGCCCCCTGACCCGGGGCCAGGGAGGCAGGAGATGGCAACTCGGGAGAGGACCGTCCAATCGGTGGACAGGGCCATGGCGCTCCTGGAGCGGCTGGCCCACCGGGGCGGTTCCGCGTCCCTCTCGGACCTGGCCCGGGACCTGGGCCTCAGCAAGAGCACAGTGCACGCCCTCCTGACCACCATGCGGCAGTGGGGCGTGGTCTCCCAGGAGGCTGACGGCCTCTACGTCCTGGGGATCCGGCTCTTTGAATGGGGGACCGCAGCCGTCTCCCGCCTGGACCTGCGGACCGCGGCCGGCCCCGTCCTGGAGCGGCTGGTGGACCAGTTCCAGGAGACGGTGCACCTGGTCGTCGGCGACGGGCTGGATGTGGTCTACATTGACAAGCGGGAGAGCCCCCGCTCCATGCAGATCGTCTCCCAGGTAGGGCGGCGCCTCCCGGCCTACTGCACAGCGGTGGGGAAGGCCATGCTGGCCTTCAAGCCGCAGGAAGAACTGGAACGCCTCCTGGAGGGCGCGACGCTGCAGCCCTGGACGCGCAACACCATTACCGACAAGGAGGTCCTCAAGGCCCACCTGGCCGAAGTGCGCCGTCGGGGCTATGCCCTGGACAACGAGGAGATCATTGAGGGCCTCCGTTGCGTGGGAGCGCCCATCCGGGACCACTCCGGGCAGGTGGTGGCGGCCCTCTCCGTGGCCGGCCCTTCGGTACGGCTGGGGCTGGAGCGGATCGCCGAGGTCATCCCCGCCGTGGTGGGAGCCGCGGCGGAGATCTCCCACCGGCTCGGGTACCGGGAGAAGGAGACCTCTCCCCATCCCCCCACCCCTTCCCCTCTCCGAGCCGGAGAGGGGAAGGGGGCCAGGGGGTAGGGGTGAGGTGAGGGTCAGGAGGTAGCCGAAGATGCGGTTGGTCAATCTGATGGCAGAACTTATAGAAGAAAAGTGCACCGGGTGCGGCATCTGCGTGAAGGTCTGCCCCACCCTCTCTATGGAGATGGTGCCCAACCCCAACCCCCAGGGGCCCAAGCGCATCGTCGCCATCCACACCGAGACGTGTGTGGGCTGCTGGACCTGCGAGCAGCGCTGCCCCTTCTACGCGCTGCGGATGGTGCGGCGTCCGGAGCCCTACACCGTGCGGGTCCCAGTGGAAGAAGTGGACCGGGCCGAAGTGGACGCACTCTGTCTCAAGGCGCGCCTCAACCCGGAGCAGGTCGTCTGCTTCTGCACCGGCACCCGGGCGGAGGAGGTCGCGGCGGCCATCCTCAAGGGCTACCGCACCCCTGAGGAGATCTCCCGCCACACAGGGGTGCGCACCGGGTGCAAGGTGGAGTGCACCCAGCCCATCCTGCGCCTCCTGGAGGCAGCCGGCATCCCTCTGGTGCCCACCCTCAAGGATGGATGGCAACTCTACGGCCGCACCATCACTGCCTGGGAGGTGCCGGAGGCGGTCAAGGCCAAGTACACGAGCCGCGGCTTCTACTTTGACGACGATGTTGCCCTGCTCAACCGCATCGTCAGTGCCGCTGGAAGCAGAAAGGGGGGATGAAGCATGCGCCCACCCATAAAACCGATCGCGCCACGTAAGTCCCAGTACGGAATTGACCCGGCCCTAGTCACCATGCGGGGGTCGGACCTGCCCGGGATGACCTCGGTCCTCCTCACGGACCTCTTCCCGGACCTGCCCCAGGTGATCTACCCGGGCCCGGAGGGGGTGGCGGCCGTCCGCCGGGCCACGGAGCAGGCCCTGGCCGGCGTGGACATGAGCATGATCCAGCCGGGCGACTCCGTGAACATCCTGGCCTCGCACCATGGGTTTACCCTGTTGGGCGGCGAGGCCTACGCGGAGATGCTCCGCACCATCCGTGACGTGGTCCGGGAGCGCACCGGCACCGAGGACATCCGCCTGCGGGCGGGCGTGGGCCTGCGCTTCCGCGAGACGGAGGAGTACATCAAGCGCTTTGGCCTGGACGAGTACTTCCAGGGCAAGGCCATGGGCATCGCGCCGGTGGACCGGGGCATCCCCATTGAGACGGAGATCGGCACCCTCTACGGCATCGCCCGGGCCTACGACGCCAAGTGGATCATCCACGCCCACAACTCCGACGTGCGCGAGGTCCACTTCCACCGCCAGGTGGACCGGGCGGTGAAGCCCTTCGGCATGTCCTACGCCCGCATTGAGACCCGCTCCACCTACCACCAGAACCTGGGGCCCAGGGCTGCCAACTTCGTGGCGCGGGCCATCTTTGAGTCGCCCTTTGTGCAGTCCAAGTTCGCCTTTACCTGCTTCCTGGTGATGGCGCCCAACGGTGTGGTGCGGGTGGACGCGGACAACAACCTCTATGCCGTCAACGACCGTATCACCCGGGACGGCTGCCGCTACTACGGCAAGGTGATGACGCTCCTGGGGGAGGTCAAGGACTGCATCGCCATCCTGGACTTCCCGGCGCCGGTCCCTTACAACTTCGCCGGAGGGGTCATCTACGCCAACTTCTGCGGGGTCAACGTGGACCTCTTTGACCTGGACAACCCCCTGCCACCCTACACCTGGTACACCGAAGCCTACTACGGCAAGGATGGCAAGCCTCTGATTGAGGGCATCCCGCCGGTCAACCCGGCCATCAAGATGTGCATCCACAACTACGCCTGGACCGGGTACCCCAGCGCCTTCTTCGCCGAGCACATCCCCACGGTGGTGGTGGGCGAGGAACAGGCACAACTCATGCGGGACGACCCCCAGAACATCTACTACATGGACCACGCGATGACCGCGCCCAGCCTCAAGGCGGCGGTGCACTTCGCCCTGCGGGCCACGGGCACGGAGAACATCCTGGTCTTTGACGGCGCGCCAGGTGGCATGAACGTGAGCCCTCCGCTGGCGGAGTTCCTCAAGGCCAGGGCCCCGGCCGTCTCGGAGCGGGTGGAGAAGGAACTCCTCCCCCGCTGGCTGCGGCAGCGGGGCCTGGAGGTGGAAGTGACCCTGCCTTCGGCAGTGGCGTGAGGGGGAACCCCACCTTACCCTCGCCCAGGGGAGAGCAGGCAAGGGGAGCAAGGCCAGCGCGCAGGGGAGCCAGGTGGACGTCAGGGACATCCGGGACCAGATCTTCGCCGGCCTGGGGGCAAGGTCGTTCGTAGCACACCTGCGTGCCGCGGCCCCAGGGGTGCTGGCGGGCGTGGAGTCGGAGCGGCGCGCCACGGACCTGGGTCTGCGGCTGGAGTGGGCCTGGGCCGAGGGCGACTGGCTCCCGGCAGGCACCGAAATCGCCCGCCTCGTGGGGCGGGCCAAGGCCCTCGCCCTGGGCGAGGAGTGCCTCCTGGGCTGCCTGGGCAAGGCCTCCGGCATCGCCACGGCCGCCCGCCGCGCAAAGGACCTGGCCGCCGGGCGGGTCCGCGTCGTCTCCGGGGCCTGGAAGAAGATGCCCCCGGAACTCAAGGAGATGGTCCGCCAGGCCGTGCAGGTGGGCGGCATCCCCTCCCGCATCCTGGACGAGCCGTTCCTCTACCTGGACAAGAACTACGTGCGCATGCTGGGGGGAATTGAGGCTGCCCTGGCTGCCGTCCGGGGCCTGGAGGGCGTGCGGGTCATCCAGGTGCGGGGCGAAGAAGCCTCCATCGCCGAAGAGACGGTCCGGGCTTGCCGCGCTGGGGCTGGGGTGGTCATGGTGGACACCGGCAGGCGGGAAGATGCCCTCGCGGCCCTGGAGGCCGCCGCACCCTACCCCGGCGTGCGCATCGCCTTCGCCGGGGGCATCCACCTGGAGGACATCCCTGGCCTGGCCGACCTGGGCCTCCACATCCTGGACATCGGCGCGGCCATCGTGGATGCCCCCCTGCTGGACCTGCAACTGGACGTGGTGGGGTGACCTCTCCCCATCCCCCAACCCCCTTCCCCTCTCCGAGCCGGAGAGGGGAAGGGGGCCAGGGGGCAGGGGTGAGGTGGGAAGATGACCCCTCCCATCCCCTGGCCCCTTCCCTCCCCGCATCGGGGAGGGAAGGGGAAGGCCGTTGCAAGCGGCGGGGGTGGGATGAGGTGGGAGACCGACGGGATGGAGTACAACCTTCTCGCCAAGACCGAACTCTGGATCACGGGCATCCGCCTGCACCGGGTGAACCTCACCGACTTGGCAGCCCGGGCCGCCGAGGTCCTGGGGTTGGGGCCGGCGGAGGTCAAGGTGGTGGATGTGCGGGAGGGGGTGGTCACCCTGGACCTCCTGCGGCAGACGGTGCGGGCGGAGGACATCGCCGGCAAGGAACGGGCGCTCCTGCAGGCACTGGCCACCGTTCCCGGGGTGGACCTGGCACCGGACGCCGCTGTCCATTCCGACGGGGTGCTGGGCCTCATCGCCCTGGACCCGGCGGAGGCAGAAGAAGTCCTGCGCCGCACCCAGGAGATGACGGCCTCCATCCTGGAGGCGGTCTCCCGGCGGGCCATCGTCTACTCCACCGGCTTTGAGGTCCAGCAGGGGTTGATTGAGGACACCAACGGCCCCTTCATCCGGGAGGCGTTGGAGGGCCTGGGATTCCGCGTCACCCTCGGCCCCGTCCTGGAGGATAGCGAGCATGCCGTGGCCCGCGCCTTTGAGGAGGCCGTGAGCCGGGGGTACGGCCTGGCCATCACGACCGGCGGGGTCGGTGCGGAGAGCAAGGACCGCAGCGTGGAGGGGCTCCTGCGGGTGGACCCCGAGGCAGCCACGGCCTGGCTTGTGCACTACCCTAAGGGGCAAGGGCGACACGAAAAGGAAGGGGTGCGCATCGCCGTAGGCCGGGTGGGGCCGACCCTCCTCGTCACCCTCCCCGGCCCCCACGACGAGGTGCGCACGGCCATGCCCATCCTCTGCCGCCACCTGGCAAGCGGTCCGGTGGACAAACGGTCCCTGGTGGAGGACCTGGCCGCTGCGCTGCGCGCGGCGATGGGCGGCGGAGCCCACTGGGGGCACGCCAACCCCCACCTCCATGCCCCAGAGGGGTGAACCTCGCCTCATCCCC
>JBMFPD010000038.1:0-16366 GCA_049969295.1 Anaerolineae bacterium
CCGGCGGCCTGGCGGGGCGCGCCGTCCACGTAGAAGACCCGCCCGCCGAAGGCCCAGGCCAGGCGACGGGCGGCGGCGCGGGCCAGGGCCGTCTTGCCGATGCCCCCTTCGCCGCACAGGACGATCAGTTTGGACCGGCGGGCCGGGTCCCACAGCCACTCCGCAAGGTCCCGCAGGAGGGCCTTGCGTCCCGGCGGATCCTCCCCAGGCTTCGTGAACTCTCCGTAGAAGAAGCCGTGCTCGCCGATGCCCGGGAGGCCGTCCAAGTCCTCCGCCTCCACCTCGGGTGCGCCCGCGGGGCCTGCGGTGCAGAGAGGCCGGTCCAGCGTCAGGGGGCGGCGGAGGAGGATGGGGATGTCCCTGTCATAGTAATCCAGGTCGTCCCGGGCGCAGTCAAAGGCGCGGCCCACCGGGAGCCCCTGGGCCAGGTAGGCGTAGAAGGTGCGCACGAAGCGCATGGTCGTCGCCACGTCCACAGGGCGGCGCATGGCCACCACGTAGGGGATGCCTCCCTGCACAAGGGAGCGCCCCAGGGGTTCGGAGGCGCAGGCGCTGAGGACCACGAGGCGCGGCGGGCGCTTGCCCCCCTTCAGGAGGCACAGGAATTCCCCGGGGAGGAGCGGCTCTACAGTGCCGTCCTCTTTCTCCAGGGCCAGGGCCTGGGGGTTGCCGTGGCCGTCAAAGTGGACGATGTCCCACTCCTCCGCCAGGCGCAGGCGGAGGCGGTCCACGGTGGGCGGGCGCACGAAGCCGAGGTACACGGGGGCCTGGACCTGCCGCAGGCCGTCCATGATGGTCCAGGCGTCGGCCACGTCGGGGAGGTCCCGGCAGTCCAGGGGCCGGGCGACGAGGGTCAGGATGCGCAGGCGGTGCGGTTCTTGCGGGGTCATCCCATCTCGACGACCCCGGCGCCGCAGGAGGCGGTCGCCCAAGGTGACCGCGAGTTCGGCCAGAAGGTCGCTCAAGAAGGAGAATGCGAAAGCCATGGGAGACCTCCCAGGTGGTGCGGGAACTGCCTGTGGCACGGGCCTCCTGGGCGGAGTATATCACGGGATGGCGCGGCCCGCAAGCGCGGGTGGAAGCGACCCCTCCCCCGGCCCCCTCCCCGCATGCGGGGAGGGGGTTCAGGGGCGGGGTCAGGGGCCTCCGCCTGCGCCAGCGCGCACGGATCGCCGCAAACGACCAGCACGAATGCAACCCCAGCCCGTGAGGCTTTGGAGGCCGTCCGCGCGGCTCCTGTGGTACAATAGGCCGCCGGAGGGTACATCCGCACCCCAGCGCGAGGGAGGAGGCACCATGTCGGTTTGGGGCGGCATAGAGGCGGGCGGCACCAAGTTCGTCTGCGCCGTGGGCACGGGGCCCGGGGACCTGCGGGCGGAGGTCCAGTTCCCCACCACCACCCCCGGGGAAACCCTGGGCCGGGCCATCGCCTTCTTCCGGGCCCAGCGGGAGCGAGGGCTGGACCTCGCCGGCGTGGGCATCGGCTCCTTCGGCCCCCTGGACCCCGACCCGGCCTCCCCCACCTTCGGCCACATCACCACCACCCCCAAGCCCGGCTGGGCCTGGGTGGACGTGGCAGGGGCCATCCAGGAGGCCCTGGACGTGCCGGTCCGCTTTGACACGGACGTGAACGCCGCGGCCCTGGGCGAGGCGCGCTGGGGCGCGGCCCAGGGCCTGGACACCTTCCTCTACCTCACCGTGGGGACGGGCATCGGCGGCGGGGGTCTGGTCCACGGGCACCTCCTGCACGGGCTGATGCACCCCGAGATGGGCCACATCCGCATCCCCCACGACTGGCAGGAGGACCCCTACCCGGGCTGCTGCCCCTACCACGGCGACTGCCTGGAGGGGTTGGCCTCCGGGCCAGCCTTGGAGGGGCGCTGGGGCAGGCCGGGGGAGACGCTCCCCCCCGACCACCCGGCCTGGGGCCTGGAGGCCCGCTACCTGGCTCTGGCCCTGGTCAACTTCATCTGCACCCTCTCGCCCCAGCGGATCGTCCTGGGGGGCGGCGTGATGCGCCAGCGACACCTCTTCCCCCTCATCCGGCGCGGGGTACAGGACCTCCTGGCCGGCTACATCCAGGCGCGGGCCATCCTGGAGGAGGTGGAGACCTACATCGTCCCCCCGGCCCTGGGGGACCGGGCAGGCGTCCTGGGGGCCATCGCCCTGGCTGCAGGGCCCTCCCCGTGAGCGGGTGCGGGTGGGGGCCTTCCATCTGCGAGCGCCCTTGTCCTTTGCCCGCGCTTGTGGTAAGCTCTTTGAGGGCGCAGCAAGGGGTAGGGGCAGCCGTTGCGGTTGTATCTTGTGTTGGTAAGTCGGGGACGCGGGAAGACCGACCTCTCCCATCCCACCACCCCCTTCCCCTCCCCGCATCGGGGAGGGAAGGGGATGCCGCCGAAGGCGGCGGGGGTAGGGTGAGGTTCATCTCCCGGCATGGGACCGCAAGGTCATCAGCCACTGACCAAAGGAGCAACCGAGTCGGGCAGCCCTGTGCCCGCCCAGAGTTCGGGAGCGGGTTGCGCGGATGGAGGGCACTGGCGCACTGCACGGCAGGCTGAAGGAGCGTAGGCCCATGACGTGGAAAGAGACCGGGCGACGAGGATGCCTCCTCCTGGCGCTGGCCCTCGCCCTGGCTTTCCTGACCGCAGGGCGCGCGTGGGCCGGCCCCCCGCCACCGCCGGTGGTGCTGGAAGAGATCGCCTGGATGGGCACCACCGCCTCGCCCTTCCACGAGTGGATGGAACTGCGGAACACCACCGACGCCCCCATCCTCCTGGACGGCTGGACCCTCGTCGCCGACGACGGCACGCCCTCCGTCGCCCTGTCGGGCGTCATCCCTCCCCAGGGGCACTTCCTCCTGGAACGGACGAGCGACGACACGGTCCCTGGCCTCGCCGCCGACCTCATCTACTCAGGTGCGCTGGAGAACACGGGCGAGGCGCTGACCCTCTCCGACTCCGGCGGCAACCTTGTGGACCGCGTGGATGCCTGGCATGCCGGCCGCAGCCTCACCAGGCAGACCATGCAGCGCTACACCGCGGACCTCCCTGGTACGGACCCTGCCGCCTGGGTGGATGGTCCGGTGGACGGCACTCCCCAGAACTCGGCCGGGTGGACCTGGCCTGCAGAGCCCCTGGCCTTCGCCCTCTACTTCACCGACAACATCACCGCCACCGGGCCTACGCCCGCGCCCACACCGATGGAGCAGGCCCTCCTCGCGCTCCTGAGCGGAGCGCGGGACTCGGTGCACGCGGCCCTCTACGCGCTGGACCGGGCGAGCATCCGCGATGCCCTCATCGCCGCGCACGGGCGCGGCGTGGAGGTCCAGGTGGTGGCCGACGACGACGCTTACGCCGAAAGCCAGTACTACCCCCATTTCCGCGCCCTGGAGCAGGCTGGCATCCCCCTGGTGCTGGACAACCGGTCCAGCCTGATGCACAACAAGTTCCTGGTGGTGGACGGGCGGACCGTGTGGACCGGCTCCACCAACATGACGGACACCTGCTTCACCTACAACCACAACAACAGCGTAGCCCTCACCTCCACCCAGGTGGCCTACGCCTACAACCTGGAGTTCCACGAGATGTTCGCCCTGGGGCGGTTCGGGCAGGCCAAGGCGGACAACACCCCCCACCAGTTCGGCGGCGAGGGGGCTCCCGTGGAGGTCTATTTCGCCCCCACCGACGGGGTGGAGGCCCAGATCCTGGAGGAGGTGGCCCGGGCCGACCAGGCCATCGCCTTCGCCACCTTCTTCTTCACCTCCGAGGCGTTGGCCGACGCCCTCATCCACGAGGTGGAGCAGGGGGTGGCCGTGCGGGGCATCTGGGACCGGCTGGGCGCGGCCAACGCGTCTTCCCAGGACGAGCGGCTCTGCGCGGCGGGCATCCCGGTCAAGGTGGAGGACTTCGGCGGGAAACTGCACCACAAGTTCATGGTCATAGACCCGGAGGGGGAGGACCCCACTGTCGTCACCGGCTCTGTGAACTGGAGCGCCTCGGGCACGGACCAGAACGACGAGAACCTCGTCATCCTCCACGATGCGGCGGCGGCCCAGCGGTACTATGCTGAGTGGGAGAAGTTGTGGAACGCGCTGGGTGGCCACACCCTCTGCTGGCCCACCGGGGTGCCCAGCCTGTTCCTGCCCCTGGTGGGGACCTCCTGGGGGGCCTGGTGAGCGCAGGACGTGGGCCAGCCACAGCGGGGGCGTAGTGTTATAATGGGCCTGGGGCGCTACAGGCTTTGCGCACCCCGAGGAGGAACGACAGTGGAGGGATGGACAGGATCTGTGCTGAACCTGTTGGCCGTGCTCCTGTTGGTGCTGGCCAACGGCTTCTTCGTGGCTGCGGAGTTCTCCCTGGTCAGTGTGCGGCGCACCCGGGTGGAGGAACTGATCGCCGCGGGCCATGAGGCAGCCCGGTCCGTCCGAAAGGCCATAGACGACCCGGACCGCTTTATCGCCGCCACCCAACTGGGCATCACCATCGCCAGCCTGGGCCTGGGCTGGATCGGCGAGCCAGCCCTCGCCCACCTGATAGAACCCCTGGTGGGTTGGCTGCCCGGGGCCTGGAGGGGGACAGCCAGCCATGGCGTCGCTGCAGGCCTCGCCTTCTTCCTCATCACCTTCCTGCACGTGGTGGTGGGGGAACTGACCCCCAAGTCCATCGCCCTGCAGTACCCCGAGGAAACAGCCTTCCTCGTCGCCCGTCCCACCCTCCTCACGGAGACCGTCTTCCGGCCTCTTATCTGGCTCCTCAACGGCGCAGGCAACGGCCTCCTGCACCTGGTGGGGCTGCGCGCCCCCACCGGCCACCAGCGCGTCCACTCCGTGGAGGAACTGAAGATGCTCATCGCCGCCAGCGAGCAGGAGGGGGTCCTGGAGACGGAGGAGACGCACATCCTCCAGCGCGCCTTTGACTTCGGTGACCGCCGCGTCCAGGAGGCCATGATCCCCCGGCCGGAGGTGGTGGGTCTCCCCGCCGAGGCCACCGTTGCCGACCTCCTGCGGACCTTCCGCCATGCCCCCCACAGCCGGTTCCCCGTGTACGAGGGAGACCTGGACAACATCGTCGGCGTGGTCTCGGTGAAGGACGTCCTCCACCTCCTGGCAGAGGACCAGGCCGCCTGGCAACGCCCCGTCAGGGAACTCGCCCGTCCGGCCCTCTTCGTCCCTGAGTCCAAGCCCATCGGCGACCTCTTCGCGGAGATGCGCGAACGGCAGGTGCAGATGGCCATCGTCCTGGACGAATACGGTGGCACGGCCGGCATCGTCACGGCCGAGGAACTGGTGGAGGAGATCGTGGGCCGCATGAGCGACGAGTGGGTCGCCGAACGGGAGATGGTCCGCATTGACGAGGATGCGGTGGACATTGACGCCCTGATGCGGGTGGACGAGGTCAACGAGGAACTGGGCCTCGCTCTCCCGGAGAACGAGAACTACGAGACGGTGGCGGGGTTCCTCCTCTACCGCCTGGGCCGCATCCCCGAGGAGGGGGAACGGTACCGGTACGGCGACCTAGTGCTGACCGTGACCAAGAGGGAAGGTCCCAAGATCGCCAGGGTGCAGGTGCGCCGCCTCAGAGCGAAGGAAGGCACAGCGGGGACGTAGCATGGAAGGAGAGGGGGCCCAGGACGCGCTGCGGCGCATCGCCCTCTTCAAGGGGCTTTCCGAAGGGACGCTGGCCCGCCTGGCCACGGCTGCGGTGCGGCGCACCTACAGGCCAGGCGAGATCATCCTGGTGGAAGGGGAGCCCTGCGAGGCGGCCTACTTCCTGGCGGAAGGCTTCGTGCGTGTCTACCGCCTCTCCCCAGGAGGGCGGGAGCAGGTCCTGGTCCGCCTGGGGCCGGGACAGGCCTTCAACACCGTGCCTCCCTTCCGGGCCCGTTGCGTCAACCACGCCACGGTGGAGGCCCTGAGCCGCGTCGTGGCCTACGCCGTGCCCGCCGAGGAGTTCCGCCGCATCACGGGGGAGTGCCCGGACCTGGCCCTGGCCATCCTGCAGGATTTTGCCGAGCGCCTCCACCACCTGACCAACCTGGTAGAGGACCTCTCCCTGCGCACCGTGCGGGGGCGGCTGGCGCGGTTCCTCCTGGAGCAGGCCGGGGCCGGCCGGGTCTCCCACCGCTGGACCCAGGAGGAGATCGCCGCGTCCCTGGGCACTGTGCGCGACGTGGTGGGGCGCACTCTGCGGGCCTTCGTCGACGCCGGGCTCATCCGCATGGAGCGGCACCGCATCGTCCTCCTGGACCGCGAGGGCCTGGAGGCCGAGGCCGAGCGGTAGGAGCTGCTAGGGAGAACAGGTCACGCTGCAAGCGTGACCTACTGCTGGAGGCAGACCGTAGGGCACGCCTCCTGGCGTGCCGAACAGGTCACGCTGCAAGCGTGACCTACTGGTGGAGTGGAGTAGGGCACGCCTCCTGGCGTGCCGAACAGTCACGCTGCAAGCGTGACCTACTGGTGGAGCGCCGGGAAGAGTGGTTATGCCTTCCCTTCTGTAAAAACGAGACAGCCTTGGCACCGGGACTTTTGTCGTAGACGGCGAGACCCTCTGGAGGTATCCTTAGGGGCGGGATTCAAGCCCTTCAGGGCCGCAGATTTTGTAAATTTTCTTGACAAAAATCTCTTTCGGGTGTACAATAGGCATGGCCAGGGTAGAGCGACTGCCTCTGGTCATCCAAGCCACACAGAAGCCAAGGAGGGACTGCAGCATGGCAGGAGTGAAAGTCACACTGGACCGGGAGGAATGCATCAGTTGCGGAGCCTGCTGGGCTGATTGCCCGGAGTTCTTTGAGGAAGGAGACGACGGCCTGAGCCAGGTGGTGGAGCGGTACCAGGTGGGGGGCAACCCCGCCGAGGGCTTGGCCCCCGAGGACCTGGCCGACTGCGTCCGTTCCGCCGCAGAAGGCTGTCCAGTGGAGGTCATCCACGTAGAGGGGTAGGCCCTGGCGCACGGAGCCAGGGCCCCCAAGAAAGGGGGTTGCAGCCATGAGGCCGAGGAAGATCCGAGAGGGCGTGTACTGGGTCGGGGCTGTGGACTGGGACCGCAGGCTCTTTGACTCCCTGATCCCCCTGCCGGACGGGACCAGTTACAACGCCTACCTCATCCAGGGGAGTGAGAAGACAGCCCTGCTGGACGCGGTGGACCCCAGCAAGGTGCACCTCTTGATGGCGCAATTGGAGGGGGTCCCGCGGGTGGATTACATCGTGGCCCACCACGCCGAGCAGGACCATTCCGGCGGCATCCCCCACGTCCTTCAGAAATACCCCGGGGCCAGGGTGCTGGCCTCGTCCAAGGGGAAGCCGATGCTGGTGGACCACCTGCACCTCTCGCCCGAGGTCATCGCCGTGGTGGAGGACGGGGAGACCCTTTCCCTGGGTGGGAAGACGCTCCAGTTCGTCTACACGCCCTGGGTCCACTGGCCCGAGACGATGAGCACCTACCTGCAGGAGGACCGCATCCTTTTCTCCTGCGACTTCTTCGGCTCGCACCTGGCCACGACGGACCTCTTCGTCACGGAGCCAGCGCGCGTCTACGAGGCGGCCAAGCGGTACTACGCGGAGATCATGATGCCCTTCCGCAAGATCATCCGCGGCAACCTGGACAAGATCGCCCCGCTGGACCTGGCCCTCATCGCGCCGAGCCACGGCCCCATCTACGACGACCCGGCCTTCATTGTGAAGGCTTACGCGGAGTGGATCGCCGACGAGCCGAAGAACGAGGTGGTGCTCCCCTACGTGAGCATGCACGGGAGCACGGCACGCATGGTGGAGTTCCTGGTAGCCGCCCTGGCGGAGCGGGGCATCCGGGTGCACCAGTTTGACCTTTCTGTCACCGACCTGGGCAAACTGGCCATCACCCTGGTGGATGCCGCTACCCTCGTCGTGGGGACGCCCACTGTGCTCACCGGGGCGCATCCCCACGCGGCATCGGCGGCCTACCTGGTGAACGCCCTGCGGCCGAAACTCCGCTTCGTCTCCGTCATCGGGTCCTACGGCTGGGGCGGAAAGGCGGTGGACCAACTGATGGGGCTCCTCTCCAACCTGAAGGTGGAGGTGCTGGACCCCGTCCTCTGCAAGGGGCTGCCCAGAGAGGAGGACTTCGCCGCCCTGGAGCGCCTGGCGGATGCCATCGCCGCCAGGCACCGCGAACTGGGGCTCCTCTGAGGCCCAAAAGCAGGTGGCAGGCATCCGAGAGGTGCCTGCCACCTGGCCTGCTTGCTTCCGTTGTCCGTGGGCCCCGGGGAGGAGCCCCCGGCGGCTCCTCCCCGGGGCCTGTGCCGATGGTCTACCAAGGGAAGGTCGGGATCACCCCCGCCACGATCAGGAACATCAGCACAAAGGCCACGATCACAGCCCACCAGTCCTCGCTCAAGCCTTTCATCTGAGGCTACTCCTTTCGTGAGTTCGTGCGGAGCTGAGCCCCAACGCCCCGTGTCCGTACTCTAGATGAGCACGAAGAGCACGTAGGACAGGAGCAGGGCCAGCAGCGTGTTGAAGACCGTCGCCACGAGGTAGACGATCAACGGTCCGCCGCCGACGTCCTTCAGTTGCTTGAAAGAAAGTTCCCAGCCGATGCCCACGAAGGCCAGGGTGAAAGCCCAGTTCCGCAGGTTGGTCATGACCTTGACATTGGCCGGGCTGAAGACCCCGACGCTGGCCAGGATGGAGGCCAGGATGAAGCCCAGCACGAACTTGGGGAAGCGGTCCCAGATAACCCTGGCGCTGGGACGCTCGCCGCTCTTCCGCTCCACCACCGTCACCCAGTAGACGGCCAGGACGAAAGCGGCCACGCCGATGAGCGCGTTCTGCGACATCTTGACGATGGAGGCCACCTTCATGGCCTCTTCCCCGTAGATGGCCCCCGCGCCCACCACGGCGGCCGTCGTGTCAATGTTGCCGCCGAACCACGCACCCGCCCACTCCGGCGTCATGCCGATCCAGCCGGCGATGGCCGGCATCAGGACCATCAGGGGCAGAGCCGTCAGGATGACCAGGGTGGTGATGTAGGCGATCTCCTCCTTCTTGGCCAGGACGGAGCCGGCTGCGGCGATGGCCGCCGAGACGCCGCAGATGGAGATGGCCGTGCACATCACGGCCCGCAGCGTGTCGGGCAGTTTGTACTTGCCGGCCAGCCACCAGGTGAAGAAGAAGACGCTGGTGACCATGATGATGGCCTGCACCACGCCCCGGGCGCCCACGCTCAGGATCTGGGCCATGTTGACGCCCGCGCCCAGGAGCACGAGGCCGATCTTGAGGAACAGTTCGGTGCGGAAGGCCCCGCCGAGCCGCTCCTTGACTCCAGCGGCGGTGAAGATAAGGTTGGCCATAAGGCCGAGGACGGCCGCTCAGAGGGGATACTCCAGGGCCTTTCCAAAGTCACCCCAGGACTTGACGGCATACTTGCTGAACCAGTTCGTCGCGTAGGCGAGGACCAGCAGAAGGATGGCCGACAGGATGAGCCAGAGGACCTTGTCGGACGAGCGGGATTCTGACTTTCCCATAACTCACCTCCCTGTGAAATGATGCTCCGTGGGTAGAATGCTCCATTGCGGTGCAGAGGCTCTCCCCCCGCCTTTCCACAGGGGCCTGTGCCTGGGGGGCGGCTACCAGGCCCCGCCCAAGTCCATGCGCATCACCTCCTTTCTCCACGGGACGATCCCAGCCGGCCGGGCGGCAGGAACCGCTATGCACCGAATAAAAAATCCCCGGCTTAAAGCCGGAGATCTAACCGCACATACGTGCAATGCTATGAGATCGGCGAGGAAAGCCCAACGCCACGAAGCCAGCCCCTCGCCATCCCGAGAAGACTGCTTCGCCCTGCCCCAGTGGGAGGTCGGCCCATTGATGCGCACCCCGGTGCTTGCAGGCCTCAGGTGTCCACATTGACCTCTATCCCACCCAAGACGCGGGCCTGCCGCGATCCCCCGCGGCGAAAGGACAATCGTGAACGGCCTATGTGAATTATATCACAGCATGCCAGGGAACGCAAGTCACGCCGGGGGACCGCCTTCCCCTCAGCGGCGCGACGCGGTGATGGTCACAGAGGCCCCATCCACCCGCGTCACCCGCCCGGCGATGGAGGCGTGCACCCGCGCTCCCAGTTTCCCCTCGGGGATGTCGCCCAGGAGGTCCCCCACGGCCACTTCGTCCCCCTCCTTCACCACGGGGAAGGCGGGCACGCCGGTGTGCTGCTGCAGCGGGATGCGCACCTCCGGCGGCTTCAGTGCCTCCGGGTGGAAGGGCAGGGGCTGGTCCTCGTAGGCCGTGAGGCCGAGGCGGGCGATGAGGCGGTGGGTAGGCACGTGGCGGTGCTCCCGGAAGGGGTGCGGGGTCAGGTCCCACCGCTTGTGGCGCTCGTTCCGCCAACCCGCGGTCCGCAATTGGGCCTTGATCTGGCGGTAGGCGGCCATAGGGGAGAGGTCCAGGGGGCAAGCGTAGGCTTCGCAGAGGCGGCACTCACAGCACATCACCGCCCCGGTGATGATGTCCGGCTGGTCCGTGAGGCCGTAGTTCACCGCCCGCATCACCTCGTGGGGGCGGAAGTTGTGCCCCAGGAGGTACCGCGGGCAGAGGTCCGTGCAGTCGCGGCACTGGTCGCAGGTGGAGCGCCCCCGCCGCACCCACGAGGCCAACGGGCGCGAGAGCGCGCACACCGTGGCCGTCGTCCTGGGCAGGGCCAGCACCCCACTCGTGGTCTTGCGGATGGGCTCCTCCAGGGAAGGGGCCAGCCGGCCCATCATCGGCCCGCCCAGGACGATGCCCAGGTCCTCCAGGGGCATGCGCAGGCCTCCCGCCTGCTCCAGGAGGTAGGCCACCGAGGTGCCAATGGGCACCCAGTAGACCCCCGGCTTCCGCACCTCGCCGGCCACGGTCACGGCGCGGTGGGTCACCGGCACCCCTTTCTCCGCCTCGGCCACGTGGAAGAGGGTTCCCACGTTCTGCACCAGGCACCCCACCTGGAGTGGAAGCCCCGTCTCCGGGATGAGCCGGCCCGTCACCTCGTAGACCAGGACGAACTCGTCCCCAGCCGGGTAGTAACTCTCCATCAGGTGGAGGCGGATTTCGGGGAAGCGGGCCATGGCCTGCTGCATGGCCTCCACGGCTGCGGTGTAGGCCCGCTTCAGGGCCACCACCCCTTCCTGCGCGCCGGTGGCGGCCATGGCCAGACGCAGCCCCTGCACGATGCGAGCCGCGTGGCGCTCCATCAGGCGCTGGTCCGAGGCCAGGAGCGGATCGCACTCCGCGCCGTTGGCGATGACCACGTCCACCTGGCTCTGGAGTTTCACATGGGTGGGGAAGCCAGCGCCCCCGGCCCCCACCACACCTGCTTTGCGCACGGCCTCAACGATCGGATGGCTCATCGGGTTCCCGTCATCTCCACATAGGCATGGCCCGACACCGGCTCCTCCGCCAGGGTGCCCGAGACCCGGCAGATCCCCTCCCAGTAGGTAGGCCCCATGCGGAGGGGCAGTTCCTGGCCCGGCACCTCGGCCCAGACGGCCAGGTCCCCCGGCGGCAGCCGGGTGGCGATCCGCCAGCCGATGGGGTACGTCGCCCCCGTCCGGGGGCTCGTCCACCGGTCCAAGACCTTCACCTGAAAGGCCTGCTGCGGCAGATGGACGGTCGTCCCATCGGCCGCCACGTAGGTGCCGAAGGACTGGGGCTGGACTGTGCCGTCCCGATCCCGGAACTGGAAGAGCATCAGGTCCTCCCCCGAATCCAGGCGCAGGCTGAACCAGTCCCACCCCTGGAAGGCGGTCCAATCCCAACTGCCCCACTGGTGGTCCATCCAGGCCCGCGCCTGGACGGGGATGCGCCTGCCCCCCATCTCCAGCCAGCCGCTGCCCCCCATGCGGGTGTAGGAGTAGTAGTACGACGTCCCTCCTGCGCCCATGGACACCACGCCCTGGCTGCCGTGGAAAGTCGGCGGCTTCAGGGGCGCAAGGACAAGGTCCAGGGCGCCGATGCTGGCCTCGGCGTGCAGGTGGTGGCGGGAGCCCCCCTCCCTGGCCCACCAGCCCCGGTTCCAGACCTCATAACGGTCCGTCCGCGCCCCGCCAGTCCAGGGGAAGGGGCAGTTGGCCTGCTCCACGTACGAGAACGTCCCCCGTCCCAGGTCCGTAATCGCCAGGTGGGAGGAGTAGGCCGGGTTGCACAGCCACGAGACCGGGATCCGCCCGAAGATCCTGGCATGGGGCGGGGCATAGGCCTTGAAGAAGACCACCTCAAAGCCGAAGCGCTCCCCTCCTTCTCCCAGGAGTTCGCCTGTGTAGTACCACCATTCGGTCTGGGCGGCGAAATGGGCGCCGGCGTCCTGGGGCAGGTGAGGAGGGAGGTCCGCCCGGGCCTGTTGGTAGGGCTCCGGGGTCGGGTGGCGGAAGAGGAAGACGACGGTCAGCCCCGTGGCAAAGGCCAGGAGCAGAAGGCTTGCCAATCCGAGGGCCACCTTCCCCGCCACCTCCCCCCTCACACGATGCGGAACGCGTCCACCAGGGTGCACCGGCGCTCCCGGGTGAAGGTGAGGGCCGTGGTGAGCCCCTCCCCTGTGGGGCTGGCGATGGAAAAGGACGTGTACCCCTCCCCTCCGAACCCCAGGCCGGCCAGGCTGGGGCCGTTCTTGACGAAGATGCTGCAGTTCATCAGGCGGGCCATGCGGCTCAACTTCTCAATGTTGCGGGAGTGCATGACCGCGGTGTGCCCCATCCCCTGCTCCACCTGGAAGGCCAGGTCAATGGCCTCGTCGGCGTCCTTGACCCGCACCAGGGGGATGATGGGCATCAGCTGCTCCGTCCAGACCAGGGGGTGCAGGCGGTCGGCCTCCACCACCACCAGACGGGTCGCCTCGGGGATGGTGACGCCGATCTCCTTCAGGATGCGGCTGGGGTTCTGGCCGACGAAGCGCTTGTTCACCACGCCGTGGCGGCCCGGGCCGTGGTCCTCCTCCAGGATGACTTTGGTCAGGCGGTTCAGGTGCCAGGAGGGGATCTCCACCGCGCCGTGGCGGCACATGGCCTCCTTCAGTTTGTCGGCGATGGAGTCCACGGCGATGATTTCCTTCTCCAGGATGCAGACCAGGTTGTTGTCAAACGAGGCCCCCAGGACGATGTCGTGGCCGGCCTTTTCTATATCGGCCGTCTCGTCCACCACGACGGGAGGGTTCCCCGGCCCGGCGCAGATGGCCTTCTTGCCGCTCTGCATGGCCACCTTCACCACGCCCGGGCCTCCGGTGACCACGAGGAGGCGGATGCCCGGGTGCCGCATCAGGGCCTGGGCCGACTCCACGGTGGGCCGCACCACGGTGCACAGGAGGTTGGGGGGCCCCCCTGCAGCGACGATGGCCCGGTTGAGGATGGCCACCGTCTCCGCCGAGCAGCGTTTGGCCGCCGGGTGCGCGTTGAAGACGGCGGCGTTGCCGGCCGCCACCAGGCCGATGCCGTTGCAGATGATGGTGGAGGTGGGGTTGGTGCTGGGGGTGATGGCTCCCACCACGCCGTAGGGAGCCCGCTCCATGAGGACGAGGCCGTGGTCCCCCGAGCGGGCCACCGGCGTGAGGATCTCCGGTCCCGGCGTCTTCTCGGCCACCAGGAGGTTCTTCTTCTCCTTGTCCTCCGGGCGGCCCATGCCGGTCTCCTCCCAGGCCATCCAGGCCAGGTGGCGCGCGTAGTCCTTGGCCGCCTTGCGCATGGCGGCGATGATCTCCACGCGCGCCGCGAGGGGCATCTCGTTGAGGCGGTGGAAGGCTTCGGTGGCCGCGGCGATGGCCTGGTCTATGTCCTCAAAGAGGCCGTCGCCCAGGCTGGCCGGTTCCGGCGCGCGTACGGCCCGTCCTTCTGGCGTGTGCCCCAGTTGCTCCAACACCCGGCGCACAAGAACGCCGATCTCGTCCTCGGTGGAACGAGGTTCTGCAGGTGGTTGGACCATCTTCCCCACCTTCCTTCCTAGCGCGGTTCAGGGCGTCAACCCCACCCCCTGCCCGCTCCCTGTACACGGAGAGGGGGTTGGGGGAGGGGTCAATGCTTGACGTACTTCACCTGGCCGTCCACCTCCCAGGTGTCCACGATGGCCATGATGACGGCGTCGCAGGGGCGCTTGTCGGTCATCACCGTCTGGCGGGCCGAGGACCCGGTGGCGTAGAGGACCATCTCGCCCACCCCCGCGCCCACAGCGTCCACCGCGATCACGTAGCCGCCCACGTCCTTGCCTTCCACGTCCACCGGTTTCACCACCAGGAATTTGAGCCCCGACATGCGCTCTTCTTTCCGGGTGGCGACCAGGGTCCCCACCACTCTTCCGATGAGCATCTTCTGCTCTCCTCCGCACCACCGGACCGCGCCCTGCGGCCCTGCTGGCGTGCGCCGGGTGCCCTTCCGCGGGCATGGGGAGCGCCCCTCGTCTCTGGGGGCGCGAGCCCGCCCAACGGGGCACAGGCCGCGGCAAAGACCCGCCGCGGCCTGCCCCGCAGGCTCTCCAGGGCAACGGCGCGGCCCAGGCCCCTCCGGCGAGGCGCGGCGACGCGCTACTCGCCCAGTTCGGCCAGGGCCTGCTCCCTGCGGCCCAGGGGCAGGACCAGGTCAATGTTCACGTGGGGCCTGGGGATGACGTGGACGGAGATGACCTCGCCCACCTTCTCGGCGTTGCGCGCGCCGGCCTCCACTGCCGCCTTGACCGCGGCCACGTCGCCCCGCACGATGGCGGTCACGTAGCCGCCGCCGGTCTTCTCGTAGTGGACCAGTTCCACCTTGGCCGCCTTGACCATCGCGTCGGCTGCTTCCACCATGGCCGCGAAGCCGCGGCACTCAATCATGCCCAATGCCTCTGCCATTCGTGTTCCCTCCTCTGCATGAGAGTTTCTGGTTGGATGAGATCTACCCCTCCCCCAGCCCCCTCCGCACGCGGGAGGGGAAAGGGGGGAGGGTCAAGCCTTCCTAGTCACGGCGGGAGGCCTTCACCTCGCGCCCGGTGATGGACTCAATGGCGGCCACGGCCGCACCGTAGCCGGCCATGATGTCCCGCTCCTCGCCGCCCAGGTAGACGCGGCCGAAGGAGCCGAAGGGCCGCACCTCAATGATGTTGATCTCCGCCGCCTTCTCCGCCTCGTTGGCCGCCAGGACCGCGTAGGCCGCAGGCTCCACCTCCATGATGTAGAGGGTCTGGTCCGCCACCAGCATCATGCCGTTGCGGTTGCGGTTGATGAGTTGGGCATGGTGGGCATCCACCTTGCGGATGATCTGGCTGGTGAGGATGGTGGGCTTCCAGCGGTCCTCAGGGGTGAGGCCCAGGGCCTCCAGGATGGCCGCGCCTGCGGCGCGGACCTCTGCCTGGTCGGGCGCGTGGACCTCCAGGAGGCCGTAGAGGCGCTCCACCACCTGCACGGCTGGCCGCACGGCTGTGGCCTTAAGGGCGATGTCGGTGATGCGGTTGATCTCAATGCCTGGGGAGATCTCCACCCAGAGGGAGGCGTCCCCGGCCAGGGGCAGGAAGCCGCGTGCCGTGGTGCCGATGAACGCGGCCATCTGCGGTTGCAGGCTATCCAAGAAGACGTACGCACGCAAGTCGGTCGTCGCCACTCACTCACCCTCCTCTATCGTCAGCTTCGTCGGACAGGCTGTAAGAATCTACAGCGCGATGGGCAACGGGTTTTCCTCAACCTCGCAGTATAGCGTATCAATCTCTCCCTGCAAATGGATCGTCTGCTCCAGGGCTGTGACGATGCGGCAGTAGGTACGCACCTCGTCCAGGGTCAGGGATCGTTCCACGCGGTCTTGGAGCCACTTCTCGCACACCTGGTAGCCGCCGACCCGGTATTCCCAGACCTCTGGTGGGACCGGGGCGAAGTATTGAGCGACGTTGATATAGACTCGCTGCGTTGGACAGTCGTACCGGACCCCTGTTCTCCCTCGCCCAACCCGGTGATCTCCCTGCCCCTCAAAACGCGCGAGCGGCGGGTCCAGACTGGGCGAGCGCAGGAGGTGCAGGTCCACCAACTGCTGACCCAGGTCTGCAAGTTGAGCGAACAGGGTGTAATCCGAGGGGAAGGGGATGCGCGGGAAGTCCAGGCGCAGGAACTCCGTGTACCTCTCCCGATAAGTCGGTGCATAGAGGATAGCGTAGACGTAGCAGAAGATATCTTCCGGTGTGAACTTCCCTTGGTCAGCACACCCTTCTCCGCCAGAGGGCGGCAGCGCGGCGGCGAGGGCCTCCAGAACGCCTTCCGGATCGGACATCACCTGCTCATTGGTGAAGCGCAGCACTTTGTACCCCAGGCTTTTCAGGAACTCCTGGCGTATGGCATCCTCCTCAAGGGTGTACTGGTGGACGGGGCCATCCACCTCCACAATGAGGTTGGCGTCGTGGCAGTAGAAATCCACG
>JBMFPD010000039.1:0-16340 GCA_049969295.1 Anaerolineae bacterium
CTCCCCGCCTTGCCCACGTTGGCGAAGACTTCAAAGGGCTCGCCTTCCCCGTTCTCGTTGATGGTGATGAAGGCCGTGCCCAGAGGGGTGCTGATGCGGTGGGTCACCCCGCGGACCACGGGCGGGCGGGGCTTGATGGCCTTGGGGACCTCCGGGGCCCTCTCCTTCTTCCCTACCCGCAGGACCTGCTCCTCCTTGCACCCATCCCGGTAGACGGTGATGCCCAGGCAGCCCAGTTCGTAGGCCATGAGGTAGACCCGCCGCACGTCTTCCACCGTGGCTTCGCGGCGCAGGTTCACCGTCTTGCTGACGGCGTTGTCGGTGTACTTCTGGAAGGCAGCCTGCATCCGCACGTGCCACTCCGGGGCGATCTCATGGGCGGTGACAAAGGCGCGGCGCACCTCTTCTGGAAGCCCGGGGATCCCCTGCAGGGTGCCGGTCTCCACCACCCGGTCCACAACCTCCGGCCGGTCCAGCCCGAGGACTTTGACCACCCGCTCAAAGACCGGGTTCACGAACTGGAGCCGCCGCTCCTCCACCACGTGCTGGTAGGCCAGGGCGAAGGCCGGCTCAATGCCGGAGGAGGTGCCGGCGATGATGCTGATAGAGCCCGTCGGGGCGATGGTGGTGACGGTGGCGTTGCGCAGGGGCTTTCCATCCCGGTAGATGCTGCGCCGCCAGTTGGGAAAGGGACCCCGCTCCTCGGCCAGGCGGGCCGATTCGTCGTGCCCCACCCGTTTGATGAAAGCCATGACCTCTTCGGCCAGAGCCACCGCCTTCTCGCTGTCATAAGGGATGCCCAGTTCAAAGAGGACGTCGGCCCAGCCCATCACCCCCAGGCCGATGCGGCGGTTCCCCTTGACCATGGCGTCAATCTCCGGCAGGGGGTAGGGGTTGACCTCAATGACATCGTCCAGGAAGCGGACCGCCTTCCGCACCACCTGCTCCAGAGCGTCCCAATCCAGCCCCGCCGCGGGCCAGCCGCCGTCCTTCGCCGGGACGACGAAGCGGTACAGGTTCACCGACCCCAGGTTGCACGCCTCGTTCGGAAGGAGTGGCTGCTCGCCGCAGGGGTTGGTGGCCTCAATCTGGCCCAGTTCGGGGGTGGGGTTGGCCGGGCCGCGGTTCATGCGGTCAATGAAGATGACGCCCGGGTCGCCCGTCTGCCAGGCGGCCCGCACGATGCGGTCGAACACCTCCCGGGCGCTGAGTTTGCCAGTCACCTCGCCCGTGTGGGGAGCCACCAGTTCGTAGTCCCGGTCCTCCGCCAGGGCCTGCATGAAGTCGTCGGTCACAGCCACGGAGATGTTGAAGTTGTTGATGCTGCCATCCAGTTTGCAGTCAATGAACTCCAGGATGTCCGGGTGGTCCACCCGCAGGACGCCCATGTTGGCGCCCCGCCGGGTCCCGCCCTGCTTGACCGCCTCGGTGGCATGGTTGAAGACGCGCATGAAACTGACCGGCCCGCTGGCTTTGCCCCCGCTGGAGCGGACCAGGCTCCCCTTGGGCCGCAGCCGGGAGAAGGAAAAGCCGGTCCCCCCGCCGGACTGGTGGATGATGGCCGCACGCTTGATGGCCTCAAAGATCTCCACGATGGAATCGCCCACCGGAAGCACGTAGCAAGCCGAGTACTGAAGGCGCGTCTCCCGGCCGGCGTTCATGAGGGTGGGCGAGTTGGGCAGGAAGAGGCGCTCTACCATCAGGTCGTAGAACTCGCGGGCCACTTCGTCCACGCGCTCCGGCGTGGCGCCGAAGTGGGCCTCAGCGGCGGCAATGGCGCGCGCCACCCGCCAGCACATCTCCTCGGGCGTCTCCCCGCCCCGCAGGTACCGCTCCCGCAGCACCCGCAGGGCTGGCTCTGACCACTGTCCCTTTTTCTCCGGCATCCGTCCTGTGTCCATGGCTTGAGCGTCCTTTCGGCTGGGATGTGGCAAATCCCCGGGAAAAGGGGATATCGGGCATGGTTTCCGGGCCTCTGGGTATGGAAGGCAGGGGAACGGCTACGTCCGCTGGAGCAACCGGTCTATCTCCGCCCGCACGGCTTCCAGGTCGCCCAGTTCCAGGTAGACCGTGGCGAAGCGGATGTAGGCCACCTCGTCCAGGGCCTTGAGTTCCTCCAGGACCAACTGGCCCACGTAGGCGCTGCTCACCTCGGCCTTGCCCAGGCTGAAGACCTTCTCCTCCACCCGGCTGACCAGCCGCTCCATCTCCTCCATAGGGATGGGGCGCTTGGCCGAGGCGATGCGGATGCCAGTGAGGATCTTGCCGGCATCCCAGGGCTCGCGGCGCCCATCGCGCTTGATGACCATGAGGGCATCGGTGACCCGCTCGTACGTGGTGAACCGTCGGCCGCACCCCTGGCACTCCCGCCGGCGCCGGGTCCCCTGGCCGGCATCCCGCGTGTCAATCACTCGGCTCTGATCGGAGCCACAGTAGGGGCATCGCATGGTCGGTCTCCTTCCCTGAACCAGGCTCGGATTCCCTTGCGGATGGCCGATGAGGCCAACGCGTCCCTCTGGGGACCTGTAGCCTTCTGGTGCACCGGTGGACGGGTTCTGGAAGCCTCTTGGACCGAGGGGCCTCAGCGGATGCGACAGCGAGATGACAGGCCGGTAGGCCCAACATCTTGTGCGGTAGATGAGAAACACCACAACATCTTGTGGTACTAGCCGGCCATACTATACCACAACTTCGTCCGGAGCGCAAGTCGGCCCCTGCACCGCAGGGCTGACTTATTACTGACAGTCTTCTGGCACGGCAGACCGTAGGGCACGCTTCCTGGCGTGCCCTCTGCACCGGGAGGAGCGGTTATAGCCTTCCCTTTTGTAAAAACGAGACAACCCTGGCCGGACACCGCGCCACCGGTTGACAGAGCCCCCAAATTCCCGTATACTCGGCATTGGGGGAGTTCCCGCAAGCCCCTGAGCAGCCCGAGCATGGGAGGACCGATGCCCCACCCGTGGACCGTGGGCATGGTCATGGTGGATTCGGAGGCCTGGGCCCTGCGCACGAAGGCCCACATCCTGGCCACCTGGGACCACCCCTGCGCAGGCTTCTGGCGGGCGCGCTGGGCCGACGTGGACCTCGTGGTCGCCCGCACAGCCCCAGGCAAGGTCAACGCGGCCCTCGCCGCCCAGACCCTTCTGCAGCGCGCCCGGCCAGACCTCCTGATGAGCGTGGGCACGGCCGGCGCCCTGGGCGACCTGGCCATTGGCGACGTGATCCTCGCCACCGAAGTCCAGTGGCACGACATCGGCCTGTACCTGGACGACCGGTTCATCCCGTTCGGCGGCTTTACGTACTGCAGGGCAGGGCGAACCCTCCGCGATGGATACTCCCTGCCCCCGGCTCTGGAGGCCGCTACCCGGGCTTGGGCATCCCGCTGCAACGCCCAGGGCCTGCCGCACCTCACCTGGGGGAAAGTGGTCACCGGCGACCAGGTGGTCCTGTCCTCGCCGCGCAAGCGGTACCTGCGCGAGCGCCTCGGAGCCCTGGCCGTGGAGATGGAAAGCGCAGCCGTGGTCCATGTGGCGGAGGCCTGGGGCACCCCCTGGCTGGTGGTGCGCGCCGCAAGCGACCCAGCGGATAGCGAGGCGGGGTTTGACTTCACCCTGCTGGCGCGGTGGCGGTACGGGGAAAGGGACCTCCCGGCCCGGCTCCGCGCCGCCCTGGACCGCCTCCGCCTCTGGATCACCGACCCCCAATGGCGTAAGAAGTCGGCCCGGGTCCGCCAGGGCCTGCAGGTGGCTTCGGCCCGTGCGACAGAGATCGCTCTGGCCCTCGCCGCTTCGGAAGAGGTCCGCCGCGCTGTGGAGGGCCTCCGCCAGAAGTGCCCTTCAGGGGAGTGACCGATGAGCAGCCTGATGACCGAACAGGGAGTCCTGCACTACGAATCGCTGGGACGGGGCAAGCCCCTGCTCCTCCTGCACTGCTGGCTGGGCTCCTGGGATTTCTGGCGCGGGTCCATGGAGGCCTTCGCCTCGGAGCGCCTTGGCTACCGCATCTACGCCCTGGACTTCTGGGGCTTCGGGGAATCGGACCGCCGCCTCCCCACCTACCAGGTGGAGGACTACGTGGCCATGGTGGTGCAGTTCATGGACCACCTGGGCATCGTCCGCGCCCCGGTCTTCGGGCACTCTATGGGCGGCACCGTGGCCATGAGCCTGGCTCTGGAGCATCCCGACCGGGTCTCCAAAGTCGCCGTCGTCGGCTCGCCCATGGACGGCAACTCCCTCAGCATCCTCCTGAAACTGGCCGGGGTCCCGTGGGTGGCGGACGTCCTGTGGCGCTTCCCGCCCCTCCTGCGGTTCGTCATCTGGGGCTACTCCCCTCTCCTGGCGCGGGACCGCAGGGAAGTCTACCGGCGCATGATGCAGACCCTGTCCCAGTCCACCGTGACCTCCTTCTGCCAGAGCATTGCCTCCCTGCGCCGCAAGGACCTGCGGCCGCGCCTCGCGAAGGTGCAGGTCCCCGTGCTCGGCATCTACGGGGTGCACGACTGGGTCGTCCACCCGGACCAGGCCCTGGTCATCCGGGAGCGGGTGCCACAAGCGCAGGTAGAGATCTTTGAGGCCTCCGGCCACTTCCCCATGCTGGACGAGCCGGAACGCTTCCACCAGGTCCTGTCGCGGTTCCTGACCGGGGTGTAGCACAGGTCCCCATCGGGACAGAGAAGGTGCAAGCCATGGAAAGCGGCTGGGAACATTCCACCACCGACCCCTACGCTGATGAGGTGGAGGAGATCCCTCTCTTCCCCCTCAACATGGTCCTTTTCCCGGGCATGATGCAGCCCCTGCACATCTTTGAGGAACGCTACAAGGAGATGGTCCGCTTCTGCCTGGAGACAACCTCGCCCTTCGGCATCGTGTGGGACCGGCCAGACGTCGGCGACGCGGTGGAGGGATTGGCCGCGGTGGGAACGGCCGCGGCCATCGTCCACATTGAGCCCCTGCCCGAGGGGCGCATGAACATCCTCGCTGTGGGCCGGAGCCGCTTCCGCCTTCTGGCCATGTACCGGGACCGGCCCTACCTCATGGCCCGTGTCCGTCGGTTCCCCTTCCGGGTGCGCCACGAACTGCGGGCCATGGCCCTGAGCAACCGTGTCCGGGACTACATGGGGGCCTACACCGCCCTCCTGGAAGAGGTCGCCGGCATCGAACTGCGCATGGGGGACTGGCCGGACCACCTGGCCGCCGCCGCAGTCCTGGCGGCCATCGCCTTGCAGGTCCCCCTCAGCGACAAGCAGAGGCTCCTCGCCACCCCCACCGTGGATCAGATGCTGGCCGCTGAGGTCCGGCTCTTCCAGCGGGAGAAAGTGCTCCTCTCCCACATGCGGGATATGCTCCGCACCCCGGAGCGGATGGAGCGCACCACCTTCGGCCCCTTCTCGCTCAACTGAGGGAGGAACACCCCCATGAGGTACCTCACGGAAGGGCTCCCTGGTACAGGCGGTGTGGTCCGCTGGACCCCCGAGGACTTCCTGGTGGAGGAACTCCCCCTCTACGAGCCCTGTGGCGAAGGGGAGCACACCTACGTGTGGGTGGAGAAGGTGGGCCTCTCCACTTTCCGCGCCGTACAGATGCTGGCGAGCGCTCTGGGCATCACCCCTGGCCGCATCGGCTATGCAGGCATGAAGGACGCCCAGGCCCGGACGCGGCAGACCTTCTCCATTGAAGGCGTGCCCCCGGAACGGGTCCTCGCGCTGGACCTCCCCGGCCTGCGGATCCTGCGCGCCACGCGCCACCGCAACAAGTTGAAACTGGGGCACCTGCGGGGCAACCACTTCCAGATCCGCATCCGAGAGGTGCCCCAGGAGGCGGTGGGCCGCTGCCAGGCCATCCTGGATGTCCTCGTGGCCCGTGGCATGCCCAACTACTTCGGTGCCCAGCGCTTCGGCCTGCGGGAGAACTCGCACCTCCTGGGCCGCCTCCTCCTGCGCCGGGACTGGGAGGGGTTCCTCCGCCACTTTCTGGGCTCCCCCCACCCTGCCGAAAGCCAGGCCGTGCAGGAGGCACGGCGCAAGTTCGAGGAAGGCCGCTGGGAAGAGGCCCTGGCTGCCTTCCCCCCTGCCATGCAGGACGAGCGCACGGCCCTGGAGGCCCTCCTGCAGCCAGAAGGGTCTCCCCAACGGGCCTGCCAGGCCCTGCCCAAGCCCCTCAAACGCTTCTTCCTCTCCGCCTACCAGTCGTACCTGTTCAACGCCATCCTGGACCGCCGTCTGGAGACGCTGGACCGCCTCCAGAACGGCGACATCGCCATGAAGCACGCCAACGGGGCCTGCTTCCTCGTCCAGGACGCCGTGAAGGAGCAACCCCGCGCCGACCGCCTGGAGATCAGCCCCACGGGGCCCCTCTTCGGCTACAAGGTGCGTCTGGCCGAGGGGGAACCCGGGGCCCTGGAACGCGCGGCCCTGGCCGGGGAGGGCCTGCGCCTGGAGGACTGGCGTGTGGGCGGGGGCCTGGCCCCCCGGGGGGACCGACGCGCCCTGCGGGTGCCGCTGGAGGGGGTGGACCTGCGCTGGGACGAGGGCCTTGTCCTGGAGTTCACCCTCCCGGCCGGCAGTTACGCCACCGTCCTCCTGGGTGAGGTGATGAAATGCCCGCTGGCCTAGGGTGGAGGATCCTCACCGTCGGGCGGCTCACCGCCCACATCCGGGACCTGCTGGCCAGCGACGCCCTCCTGGCGGACGTCTGGGTGGAAGGGGAAATCTCCAACTTCCGCCAGTCCAGCGCGGGACACGCCTACTTCACCCTCAAGGACGAACAAGCCTCTATCCCCTGTGTGGCCTGGTGGTCCGATGTGCGGGGTTGGCCCTACCGACCTCAGGACGGCGAGGCTGTCCTCGTCCACGGCCGGGTCGCGGTCTACGAGCCCGCCGGACGCTACCAACTTTATGTAGACTGGCTGGAGCGGGCCGGCCTGGGAGCCCTGTACATGGAGTTCCTGGCCCTCAAGGCCCGCCTGGAGGCAGAGGGCCTCTTCGCCCCCGAACGCAAGCGCCCTCTCCCCCCTTTCCCGCGGGTGATCGGCGTGGTCACCTCCCCCCAGGCCGCCGCCTACCAGGACATCCTGCGGGTCCTCCGCCAGCGGTTCCCTGCCGTGGAGGTCGTCCTCGCCCCCACCCTGGTCCAGGGGGACGAGGCCCCGGCGCAGATCGTGCGCGCCCTCCAGGCCCTCAACGCCCTGGACGAGGTGGACGTCATCCTCGTGGTCCGTGGGGGCGGCTCCCTGGAGGAACTATGGGCCTTCAACGACGAAGCCGTCGCCCGGGCCATCGCCTCAAGCCGCCATCCGGTCGTCACCGGCATCGGCCATGAGACCGACTTCACCCTGGCGGACTTCGCCGCGGACCTGCGAGCGCCCACCCCCAGTGCGGCGGCCGCTGCCGTGGTCCCAGATGGGGGCGACCTGCGGGTCCAGGTGGGGGCGTGCGCGCGGCGCCTGCAGCAACAGATGGAAGCCCAACTGGCCCAGGCCCGCAGCAACCTCCAGGCCCTTCAGCGGGCCCTGGAGGCCCGGTCGCCCGCCCGCCTGCTGGCCCAGGCACGCCAGCGGGTGGATGAACAGGAACGGCTCCTCCTCCTGCGCCTGCGCTACCGCCTGGACCTCCTGCGGCGGGACCTGGCCGCCCTGGAAGCACGTCTTCGGAGCGCGGACCCAAGGGCCGTGCTCGGGCGGGGCTACGCCCTGATCCTGAAGGCCGAGGACGGGAGTCTCGTGCGCCAGGTGTGCCAGGTGGCCCCGGGCGATCCCCTCCGGGTCCAGGTCTCCGACGGCGAGTTCGGGGCCCAGGCCACCCATGTGCCCTGGTCTCCTGCACCCCCACAAGAGGAGGTCCATCATGACGGATGAGATCGCCCGCATGTCCTTTGAGGAGGCCTTCCGGGCTCTGCAAGAGGCCGTGGACGAACTGGAAAGGGGAAGCCTCCCTCTGGAAAAGGCCCTGGAACTCTTTGAGCGGGGCATGGCCCTGGTGCGGCGTTGCACCGAGCACCTGGACCAAGCCGAACTGCGCGTGCGCCATCTGCAATGGGGCCTCTCCCAGGGTGAGGCTTCTCTGCCCGAAGCCCCGGAAGACCAGGAACCGCCGTTGCCATTCTGAGCGGATGCCCATAGGACCAAAGTACTATTGAGCCCTGCCCCCCATCCCCTATAATGGAAAATGGGAAAGGTGTGGGCAGGATGGGCCTGTGCCCAAGCCCCCGAGCGCAGGTTCCACGTTGAAGGGAGAGATCCGATGCGAAAGCCATGGCTTCTGCTGCTGGTCGTTCTGGCCCTGTCCCTGGCGGCGAGCGCCGTCGCCCTTGCCGATGACGGCCCCTTCGGAGACGAGGGGTACAACTGGGAAGACCCGGTCTTCCAGATCGCTGGCACGCGGGTTGACGTCCTCATCACCTCCGATGTGCCCGAGGGGGAAACCGTGAGCCGGCTCACCCGCGTCTTCCTCTTCGTGCCGCGCAACGTGGAGGCTTCTATTGTGGATGATGGAGGTCTTGACGTGCGCCTGGTGAGGGCAGGACGCCACTGGGGAGGCCCGGTCCCGCTGCACATCATCGTCTTCAAACCCCGAACGGACGAGGGTTCCCGCTACCCCGTGTCCGTGAACGTCAAGGCAGGCACCGCGGAGTTCCCCGCCCAGGGTGTGAGCGGCATCCCCATCCACGTGTGGGCCTGGGTGCCCCCTGCGCCGTAGGAGCGGGAAGCCCCCCACCCTGCGGGCCACAGCGCCCACGGCAGAGATCCATGACGGCCCAGGCTGGCAGGGAAAAGCCCGGCTCCTGCCGGGCTTTTGTCTTTCCGCCCCAGTACTGCACCACCAGGGCCTGACCATTCTTATAGAGCTCTGACGGCCTTCTGACGCAGCAAACCGTAGGGCACGCCTCCTGGCGCGCCCTCTGCGCCGGGAAGAGCGGTTATGTCCTTCCCTTTTGTAAAAACGAGACAGCCCTGACTGCACCCCATTGGTTGTTGACGATATGTCATTCTGGGGCCAAGCGACGGAGAAGTAAGGACGCACGGCCATGCGCCCTACAAGGCCGTGCCGCGGCAGGGGCGCAGCAGCGCTTGCATCCCTGCCAGCGGCGTTGGCGTGCCGCACAGTTTCCTCTGTGGCCCAGCCCTAAGGCCGCACGATGGTGGCCTTCTGGCGCTGGGTGTCCAGCCACTCCAGGAACTGCTGTTGCCGCAGGGCCTGCAGCATCTCCAGGGAGAGGGCGCGGTTAGGCTCTTTCTCCACCACCTGAACCAGGACATAGTAGCCGTAGGCCGTGCGGATCACCTCGCTCACCTGCCCGGGCTCCAGAGCAAGGGTAGCGGCTTCTACCTCCGGCGCGAGAAGGTCAAGCCCCTGGGGGAACCACCCCAGGTCTCCCCCCTGCCCCCGCGTGCTCTGATCCTCGGAGAACTCCTTCGCCAGGGCCTCAAAGGATTCCCCCCGCGCGATCCTCTCCCGCAGGTGCCGGGCCAGGTTCTCGTCCGAGACCAGGATCTGCCGCAGGTGCACCTGCGGGGCTGTCTGCGGCAGGCCGGCCGCCAGGTGCTGGATCAGGGCATCGGTGAGGAGCTGGGCGTGGACGTTCTCGCGGAACTCCTCTTCCGTGAGGTTGTTCGCCTGTAGCCACTGGACGAAGCGCTCGCGCCCCCCGCCCTCGGCAATGCTGCGCTCCACGTAGGCCTGGACCTCTTCTTCCGACACCGAGATCCCCAACTCGGCAGCTCCCTGGGCGATGAGGACCTGATCTATCATCGCCTCCAGGACTTGCTCCCGCATCTCCTGGAGCCTCTCCCGCCCCTCGGCGGTGGAGGGGTCCACGCCCTGCGCACGGAGCGCGGCTTCAAACTGGGCCACCTGCTTCTCGTAGGCGTCCAGGGAGATGGCCTGGCCGTTCACCACGGCGGCCACGCCCGATGGAGGGGCTGTGGGCGCAGAAGCGCCCTCAGGGGCGGACAGGGACGTTCCCTGGGGGGCAGGAAGGGTGTACAGAGGTTCCGGCGTGGGCTGTGTCAGGGGCGCTGTAGGCCCCGCCTCCCGAGCCCTGCCGCAAGAAGCGCAGACGACAACGAGCAACAAAAGCATCCCGAAGGCCGGCCACCGGGTCCCCATCCGCAGCATGGCTCCCCCAACCTCCCTTCCGCCTCTCAAAGTTGCCGTGTCCCCACTGCACGGGCACCACCCACCTGACTTGCAAAGCGCGTGCCAGGTCAGGGTTTCTCTCACGGCACGCAAGGGCCATTGTAGCACGCGGCACTCCCTGGGGCAACTCCTCACAGGGGGCAGGCCAGGGCTGTCTCGTTTTTACAAAGGGAAGACCGTAACCGCCTTTCCCGGCGCAGAGGGCACGCCTCCTGGCGTGCCCTACGGTCTGCCGCGCCAGAAGGCTGTCAGAATTCCGTGAGAACGGGTCAGCCCCGGGGGATAGGCGAGGCCTGTGTTCCAGAGGGCCGTAAGGGGGGGAACCTGAGCCCTTTTTCCCACGTCTGTACTATTGAAATTGGGCGGGACTTGTGGTATACTTATGTCCAGAATCGCCTCACACCCCGTGGGGCTGCCTGATGGGGTCTTGTGGTACTGGGGGGCTCGGGATCCGAGAGGCTGGGGGCGCATCCTCGCCCCGGCCGGGATCAACAGTCTATAGGGCAAGAGTTTCACACAAGGAGGTTCGGCTATGAACAAGAGCTCCCTCTGGCGAGCCATGTCGGTGGCTTTGGCTCTCATCATTGTGATGGCATCGCTGCCCCTCACGGCAGCCGCCGCTCCCCCCAAGGTTGACGGGTGCTTCTACTACACCGTCCGCTGGGGCGATACCCTCTACAGCATCGCATGGCGGTTCGGCACGACCGTGGCCCGCATCGCCGCCGACAACGGCATCGCCAATCCCAACTATATCCGGGCTGGCACCGTCCTCTGGATCTGCCCTGGCGGCTGGCCACCTCCTCCACCGCCGGCTCCACCTCCGTGCTCTCGCTGGCACATCGTGCGGTGGGGGGAGACGCTCTGGGGGATCTCCCGCCTCTACGGCGTGAGTCCCTGGGCCATTGCCAGCGCCAACCGCATCTACAACCTGAACCGCATCTACGCAGGCCAGAGGTTGTGCATTCCCTGAACGCGCCCGCCCTGGCGACCTGGAACACCTTCAGGCTTTGAACGCTGCCCACGGGAGAGGAAATGGGTAGGCCACGCCCCTGGGGTGTGACCTACCCTTTTCTCCGGCTTGCACTGGCCCGTTAGGGCTGCTTCGCCCCGCAGTTGGGGCAGAACTTGGCCCCCGCAGGCACTGGCTTTCCGCACTCCGGGCAGAACTTCCCGCCCTCCTCTTGCTTGGCACCGCAGTTCGGGCAGAACTTGGCCCCCGGCGGGACCGGCTGCCCGCACTGGGGGCAGGTCGTCCCGGCCGCGGCCGGTGGCTGCTGTGGGCGGCCGGCCTGCTGACCGAAGGTCTGGCCCAGCGCCATCCCCGCGCCCAGGCCCACGCCCAGGCCGGCCAGGCCCCCCTCGCCGCTCGCCTGGGCTGCCTCCCGCAGGGCCTTGGCCCGCTGGATGGCTTCAAAGTCCCCCACCCCGCCGAGGACGTCCACCTGGATCCGTTCCTCAATGGCCTTGGCCATCTCTTCGGTGGGGCTGATGGACTCCACGACGAAGGTCTTCACCGTGAGGCCCAGTTTCTCAAACTCATCGGCGATCTTGGCCCGCACGCCGGCCGAGATCTCCTCATAGTACTTGGGGAGTTCCAGGAGGGGCTTCTGCAGTTCGCCCAGGAGGTCCGTGAGGCGGTTCAGGACCACCCCGCGCAGGAAATCCTCAATCTGGGGGGTCTGGTACAGCCCCTGCTGGCCCACCACGGTGTTGACGAACATCTGGGGGTCCGTGACCTGCATGGAGTAGCGCCCGAAGGCCCGCAGCCGGGCCATGCCGAAGCGCGCGTCGGGCACGGTGATGGGCTCAGCCGTGCCCCAGCGCATGTCCAGCATCTCCCGCAGGTTGACGAAGTAGACCTCCGCCGTGAAGGGCGAGCGGTTGTTGAAGGCCTTGCCGATGAGGCCGATCAGCAGGGGGATGTTGGCCGTGGTGATGGTGTGCCGGCCGGGACCGAAGGTGTCCAGCGCCTTCCCATCCCGGAAGAAAACGGCGGCCTGGCTCTCGCGGACGATCACCTGGCTGCCAAGGCGGAAGTCGCCCGCCCCGTGGGGAGGGAACCGCCGCACCAACTCCTTCGGCCCCATGTCCGGGGCCTCAATCACGTCGAAGATCCGCGCCATGTGCAACCTCCTCAGGTTCTCCCTTCTCGCTTCCCTCATGCGTTGGGAGGCGTCCCCTCAGCCTCTTCCGGGGCTTCGGCTTCCGTCTCGGCAGGGACGTCCGGCAACACCTCCCCCACGACCACCTCTTCCCGCTTCCGGACGGTGCTGGCCAGCCCATCTGCCGCCCGTTTCAGGCGCTTGAGGGCTGCGCCCAGGTCCTCGCCAGCATCCAGGGCCCCTCCCAGGTGGTCCAGGGCACTGCGCACCTCACCCACCAGGTTCAGGAGTTTCTCGTCAAAGCGGTAGAGCGCATCCAACTGCTCCTCGTTCACCTTGACCGCGTCAAAAAGCCCGGCGTAGCCGTAGGCTGCGGTCCTCAGCCGGTTGATGACCCCCTGCACCTTCGTGCCGACCCGCTCCAGGTCGTCCAGAAGGTCCACCCGGCCGCCCTCCAGCAACTGCAGTTGGAGTTCGTTCAGCCGCTTGCGCTGCTCCTCCAGCAACTGGGCGACGTGCTGACGGAGCACCCTATCCGCATCGCGGCGCAATTCCCGCTCCTTGTAGCCCCGGAAGCCCGGAATCTGAGCCACCAATGCATCCAGGGCGTTTCGGTCTGCCTTCATCTTGTCCCTCAGGCTCATCGGTCCCTTCCTTTCTGTCTGCGCCGCATCCCCTTGCGGCTGGCGCACGCCCCTAGGTCAGGAAGATCTCCGTGCCGCAGTAAGGGCAGCGCACAATCCCTTTGCCTCCCAAGCCCACCTCTCCGCCGCACCGCGGGCAGCGGTTGGTCCGCAACTGCGAGATCTCCCGCGAGTAGAGGATTCCCTCGTCCCAGTTGATGTACCCGGTGAACAGCCCCTTGCCCACCAGGTCGTAGATCCAGGCCTTGACCTGGTCCACGTCCGCCTGCAGTTCCAGCACCAGGTCGCTCACCTGCACCTGGCCGCGGGTCTGGACCATGTCCAGGATGCGACGTTCCTTCCTGAGGGTGGCCAACTGGGCCTCCTCCCGGCGGCCCCTCACGTAGAGGAACGCGCCGATGCCCACCAGGGGAGCCACCAGGGCCAGGAACAGGAGTCCAAACCCGAGCACCATGGCATAGGAGGCCCTGCCCGACGCCGCGCCGAGGCCGAAAAAGGCCGCTCCCAGGGCGCAGGCCCCGACCCCCACCGCCATGAGGATGATGCCCAACGTCTTGCCCGTGTTCGCCATTGTGTCCGCCCCTCGTCTTTCCCGTCACACAGCCGGGGCGAGGGCTTATCCGAAGCCCCCGCCGCCACCACCGCCGCCCCCACCACCTCCTCCACCGCCGCCGCTCCATCCTCCGCCGCCACCACCGCCCTTGGACGAGGGCGCGCTGGCGAGGGTGCGGGATGCGGATTCCAGCATGGAGAAGAGGCCTTTGCTCATGTGCTCCAGCGAGGTGAACATCCCCTCGCTCACCCCCTCCAGAGAGGGAAGGCCCTCCGACCCGCCCACAGGGGCGCCCAGGGCTCCACCGCTTCCTGGCGCGCTTCCGCCCGAGGGCATGGGCCTCGGCCACGGCCTGGGCGCGGGCTCGCCGTAGGGCCCCCACCACGTGGGCGCAGGGGTGCCCACCGCGGCGAACTTCTGCACCCACCCCTTCTCCAGGCCGAAGGCGATGGCGTAGGGCAGGTACTTCTCAAAGATCTCCTTGCTTTCCTTGAGGTTGGTGTACTTCTCAACGTGCCTCAGGTACTGGCGGAAGGCTTTCCACTTGGCCGCCTCCTCTGCACCTCTGGCCGTCTTGCGGGGCATGAAGGAAGAGAAGGCAGCCAGGACCACCGCCGTCACCGCCAGGCCAAGGGGCGGGCAGAAGGCCGCTCCGGTATAGGCGCTCAAGAAGGGGGAAAGGACGAAGAACCCCGCCACAGCGGCCCCGAGGCCAGCAAGGCCGAGGAACAAGTACAGCCGCCGAGTGCTCTCCGGGCTGCGGGGGAAGAACCCCAGGTCCACCAGGTCTTTGTAGATGAGGCTCTTGATCTCCGGGAGGGCGGTGTAGAAGCGCTCCTTCAACTCCGAGAGGCGGCGCTCCTCGGAGCGGCCCAACAGGTGGTCCAGGAGGCGCTCTTCATAGGGGCGCAAGGGGACCTGGGCCTTCAGCCGCCGGAAGACGAAGTCCCTCTTCTCGCCAATGCCCAAGAACCCTGGCTCTACGACCTCCTCAATGCGGAGGGCGCCGCGCCGGGCCAGGTCCACAATAGAGGCAACGATGTCCTCCATGTCCGCCTTCTCGTCCACCAGAGCCCCCACGAGGCCGGCCGGCAGGTCCGAGGGAGGCTCGGGGATGTACTCCGCGGGCAGCTCTACAGGCACATCCCTGCCCCGTAGGTACCACAGGAGGAGGACGCCCAGGGGCCCCGCCACCGCCAGAAGGGCACCTAGCGTGCCCAGGGCCAGGTTCACCAGGGGCCGCCAGCGCTCATCGTACTCCCGCTTGCGGTCGTCGGCCTCCTGCCAGGCCGGCTTTGAGGCGTTCACCACGCCGTGGGGGAACTGGACCCGGACCTCCAGTTCCTGCCCCGGCCGGATCTCGCCCGCAGAGGTGAAGACCACCGTCTGGGCATCCACACGCGTGCCGGTGGCCTCGGCCCCATAGGCCTCGAACTTCACCTCGTCCGGGCCGAAGGAGGCTGGCAGGTGCACCGTCACCCGAGAGGACAGGACCGAGAAGTCGCGGTCGGCGAACACGGCTTTCCACCAGACCTGATCCCCGCCCTCATAGATCCGCAGGGCCCCCTTGACGGTGTACTCCAGGATGTAGGTACGGGCTTCGTCCTGGACCGGGGGGAAGAACCACTTGACGTAGAAGTTGCCGCTTTCCGTGTAAGTCGTGAACTGGTACGGCCCCTGCCCTGGTGTGTAGGGACGCCCGGGTTCCGATACCGAGAGGTCGGTGATGGCCTCCAGGCGGTCCATGGGCCAGTAGCGGAAGCCAAAGGAGAAACTTCCAGAGGTGAACTCTATCTCCTGGACCTCGCGGACGCGCAGGTCGCCGTTATCCAGGACCCAGATGTCTACATCGAATGTCCGCCAGAAAAAGGCCTTGCTCTGGGCCTGGAGGGTGACGGTCCCGATCACCACCAGGAAGGCTGCCAGCACCAGCCAGAGCCAGACCCTGCGCCCCCTGTGCACCTGCGCCATGAGGTTCCTCCTCCCGCGATTTACCTATTATACACCAAAACACGCCCAAAGCCAAAAGGTCGCTCTAGCCCGCTGTGCCCCAATGTTTCCTCTCACGCTTTCGGTCCCTCAGGCATCTAGGGGGCTGGGGGCAGCGAGGCCCCCGCGCTGGAGGACACGGAAGCCCTCAATGATGGAGCAACGAATAAACGATGGGCCCGGTGCGGACGCGAGAGATCCGTTTCGTGGATGGCGTTGGCGACAGGCTATTCCGCTGGCACAGGCGTCTGGGGGTAGCCAGAGGCCACAGGCGGCGGCAGGAGGCCCGGGTCCAGGGCCAGCAGCGCCTCCACCAGGCCCGTCAGGTCCGGCGTCTCCAGCACGAGGTCGGCAGCCTCTCGGACGGCCCGGGATTCGGGGCAGACGGCCACCGCCATCCCCACCTGCCGGAACATGGGCACGTCCGACTCACCGTCGCCCACGGCCAGGCACGCGGCCGGGTCCGCCCCCCACGTCTCCAATAACTCCCGCAGGGCCGGCCCCTTGCCCCCCAGGGGGATGACACGGCCCACCTCCCCCGTCACCACGCCCTCCCGCACCACCACCTCGTTGGCCACAACCCGCTCAAACCCCAACTCCTGGGCCACCATCTCGGCGTGGAAGCCGGGCCCCGTGGTGAGGATGGCCAGGCGCAGGCCCCGCCGCCGCAGTTCCTCCACGGCCTCCCGCGCCCCCGGATGGTAGGGGATCTCGCGCAGGAACGCCTGGAGGCGCGCCAGGGGCTGGCCGCGCCAGAGGCCCACGTCCTGGCGCAGCCATTCCCCGTAGGGGATGCGCCCGCTCAGGCCGGCCTCGGTGATGGGCGCGGCGGCCTCGGCCAGGCCCAGCCGCTCGTGCAGGTGGACGTAGGGGTCGCGCGCCTGCTTGAGCGTGCCGTCCAGGTCAAAGATGGCCCAGCG
>JBMFPD010000040.1:0-16175 GCA_049969295.1 Anaerolineae bacterium
GCAACCGGTAGGGCACGCCTGCGGCGTGCCAAAGAAGTCACGCTGCAAGTTCTTCTGCGGGACCTCTTCCCCGCAGATGAAGCAGCACTCGGCAACCGGTAGGGCACGCCTGCGGCGTGCCAAAGAAGTCACGCTGCAAGCGTGACCTACGGTCTGCTACGGAGCGCCAGCGTAGGGGCGCAGCGGCGCCGCGCCTCTGTCGGCGTCCCTGGCGCACCGCAGCCCCCTCTAAGCAAAGTCTTAGGAAAAATAGGATGCCCGCCCGATACCCGGAAGGCGTTCTCCGCGGTAAACTATACGGTGGCGCGGCGAGCGGCCCGCGCCGGCCCTTGGGGCCGATCCGGGCAAGCCTTTGGCCCCGTGTTGCAGACACGGGGCCCTCAGACGAACCGATGGAGGTGTGAAGGAGATGACCCAATCAGAGACCCCCTTGCTGGACGACCTGGAAAAGGGGCCGTGGCCGAGTTTCGTCACGGAGATCAAGCGGGCGGGTGAGAAGAAGCCAGCCGCAAAGGACCTCCTCCGCCAGCTGGAACTCTCCTACAAAGAGAAGATCGGCCACTGGAAGCACGGCGGCATTGTGGGTGTGATGGGGTACGGCGGCGGCGTCATCGGACGCTACTCCGACCGCCCGGACCTCTTCCCCGCGGTGGAGGCGTTCCACACCTTCCGGGTCAACCAGCCCGCCGGCTGGTTCTACACCACGGAGACCCTCCGCAAACTCTGCGACGTGTGGGACAAGCACGGCAGCGGCCTCACCAACTTCCACGGGAGCACCGGAGACATCATCCTCCTGGGCGCGCCCACAGACCACCTGCAGGCCTGCTTTGACGACCTGGCGGAGATCGGCTTTGACCTGGGCGGCTCTGGCTCCGGCCTGCGGACCCCCAGCGCCTGCGTTGGCCCAGCCCGGTGCGAGTACGCCTGCCTTGACACCCTGGACCTCTGCCGGGAACTGACGCTGACCTTCCAGGACGAGATCCACCGCCCCATGTGGCCCTATAAGTTCAAGATCAAGATCTCTGGCTGCCCCAACGACTGCGTGGCCTCCATCGCCCGCTCGGACCTCTCCATCATCGGCGTCTGGCGGGACAACATCCAGGTGGATGCCGACGCGGTGCGGGAGTACGCCCAGAACGGCCTGGACATCCAGGCCGAGGTGGTGGACCTGTGCCCCACCAAGTGCATGGCCTGGGACGCCGGGACCCAGACGCTGCGCATCTACGACAAGGAGTGCAACCACTGCATGCACTGCATCAACCTGATGCCCAAGGCCCTGCGGCCCGGCAAGGAGCGGGGCGCGGTGATCCTCATCGGCGGGAAGGCGCCCATCGTCCACGGCGCGCAGATGGGCTGGGTCATCGTCCCCTTCATGAAGATGGAACCACCCTACGAGGAACTGAAAGACCTCATAGAGAAGATCTGGGAGTGGTGGGATGAGAACGCCCGCATGCGGGAGCGCGTAGGCGAACTGATCCGCCGCCTGGGGATGCGGAACTTCCTCAAAGCCGTGGGCCTCAAGCCCGTGCCGCAGATGGTCTTCCGCCCCAGGGCCAACCCGTACTACTTCTGGGATCCCGAGGAGGTGAAATAAGCCATGGCCAAGACAGACTTCGGGCCCCCCGATTACCGGGAGATGATCCCGCCCATCATCGCACGGAACTACGGCAAGTGGCGCTACCACGAGCGGCTTCGGCCTGGTGTCCTCAAGCACGTGAGCGAGACCGGCGAGGCCCTCTACACGGTGCGCGTGGGGTCGCCCCGCCTCCTGAGCACCGACACCGTCCGGGAGATCTGCGACCTGGCCGACCGCTACTGCGATGGGCACCTGCGCTTCACCAGCCGCCACAACATCGAGTTCCTCCTCTCGGACGAGAAGAAGGTGCAGCCGCTCCTGGACGAACTGAAGGCCAGGGGCTGGCCTGTGGGCGGCACCGGCCATTCGGTGAGCAACATCGTCCACACCCAGGGGTGGATCCACTGCCACACCCCGGCCACCGACGCCTCGGGCATCGTCAAGGCCCTGATGGACGAACTCCTGCCCTACTTTGAAAGCATGGAACTGCCGGCCCTGTGCCGCATCTCCCTGGCCTGCTGCCTCAACATGTGCGGCGCAGTCCACTGCTCCGACATCGCCATCACCGGCATCCACCGCAAGCCGCCGAAGATTGACCACGACCGGCTCAAGAACATCTGCGAGATCCCCAACGTCATCGCTGCCTGCCCCACAGGGGCCATCCGGCCGGACCCCAAGCGCCAGAGCGTCGTGGTCAACGAAGAGCGCTGCATGTACTGCGGCAACTGCTACACCATGTGCCCGGCCATGCCCATCGCGGACCCGACCGGCGACGGCGTCTCCATCTGGGTAGGGGGCAAGGTGGCCAACTCGCGCAAGCCTCCCATGTTCTCGCGCCTGGTCATCCCCTACCTGCCCAACAACCCGCCCCGCTGGCCCGAGACCGTGGAGGCCGTCAAGAACATCCTGGAGACCTGGGCCAAGCACGCCCGCAAGCACGAGCGCATGGGCGAGTGGATTGAGCGCATCGGCTGGGAGCGGTTCTTCGACCTGACGGGTATCCCCTTCAAGGAACAACTGATTGACGACTACGACCTGGCTGTGGAGACCTTCCGGACGGCGGCGACCTTCAAGTATTAGTCCCAGCGCAGGGACAAGGAGGGCCAGACGATGGCGGAAGAGGTGACGGAGGAACTGAAGCAGCGGGTGGTGGCCTTCTTCAAGGAGAAGGGCAAGCAGATGACCACCCGGGACGTGGCCAAGGGCCTGAACCTGGACCACAAACTGGTCAAGGACGTGATCCGCGAGTTGGTGAACGAGGGCACCCTGGAGTTCGTCTCCTTCGGAGGCGCCACGTTCGTCCAGCTCCCCAAGAAGGAGTGAGCCAGACCCCGGAAGGCAGGTCGGAAAAGGAGGGAGGACATGCCGACCATTGAACTGGGTGGAAAAACCTACGTCGTGGACGAAGACGGTTTCCTGCAGGAACCGGAGAAGTGGAGCGAGGAGTTCGCCCGCCTCTACGCCCCCATGGAGGGGATCCAGGGCGAACTGACCGAGGATCACTGGAAGGTGATCCGCTACCTGCGGGACTACTACCAGCAGTTCGGGATCGCCCCCATGATCCGGAAACTGTGCAAGGAAACCGGCTTCAGCCTGAAGTACATCTACGAACTCTTCCCGTCCGGGCCGGCCAAGGGGGCCTGCAAACTGGCAGGCCTGCCGAAACCGACCGGCTGCGTCTGAGCACGGCTCGCCGTCGCGCAATGGGGCCAGCGGGCAAACAGAGTGCCCACTGGCCCCATTGCCGGCGCGCGCCGAACATCCGTCCCTTTTTCAGGAGGCCTGGATGGCGACGGGCAACCTGGTGACAGATGCCGTAGCCTACTTCTTCGTCGGGCTGGGGTACCTGGCGGCGGGCATCTTCCTGCTGGGGCTCCTGCGCCGGCTCTACGTCTTCCTGCGGGCCCCGGCCCCCCTGAAGATCACCCTCACCCCGGGACCGAGCACCTACACCGGCGTGGTGCAGCGTATGGCCGGGCAAGTGTTCCTCTTCCCGCACCTCTTCCGGGCGGACCTGCCCCTGTGGCTGGGCAGCCTCACGTTCCACTTCTCGCTCCTCCTGGTGCTCCTGCGGCACCTGCGGTACTTCCTCTATCCGGTGCCGCAGTGGGTGGTGGACCTCCAGCCCTGGGGCGTGTACGCCGGGTACGTGATGCCGGCGGCCGTCGTCTTCCTGTTCTGGCGGCGGCTGGTGCGGGACCGGGAACTCTACCTCACCGGCCCCCTGGACTTCGGGGTCCTCATCCTCCTGGGAGGCATCGGGGCCAGCGGGCTCATCCTGCACTACTTCTCCCGGACCTACCTGGTGGACGTCAAGGCCTTCATCCTCAGCCTTCTCAGCCTGAACCCTATCGCACCGCCTATGCATCCCGTGTTCCTCCTGCATTTCTTCCTGGTGGCGGTGCTTCTGATCTACTTCCCCTACGGGAAGCTGGTGCACATGATCGGCATCCTTCTCAGCCCTACCTTGAACCAGCGCTTCAATGTGCGGAAGAAGCGCCATCTGAACCCCTGGGACTTCCCGGTGGATTGAACCTGACACCAACAGAAGAGAGGGTTGCACATGGCCTTTCGCTTGGACATCCCACCCGTGGAGCCTGGCGTGGCCGCCGAGTGGCGGTGCTACGCGGCGAAGCCCAAGGACATGCGGGCCATCCACCTGCCCCAGGAGCGCGTGGAGGACTGGCAGAAGCGCGCCGTGGCGAAACTGGAGGAACTGCTTCTGAAGATGCGTTCCCTTCAGGTCTACCTGGACATCTGCGCCCAGTGCGGGGCCTGCGCCGACAAGTGCCAGTTCTACCTGGGGACAGGCGACCCCAACAACATGCCCGTCCAGAGGGCGAACCTCCTGCGCAAGGTTTACCGCTACTACTTCACCCTTGTAGGGCGGCTGTTCGGCCGGGCGGCGGGCGCGGAACCCCTCACGGAAGAAGTGCTCCAGGAATGGTACACCTACTTCTACCAGTGCTCCGAGTGCCGCCGCTGCGCCGCCTTCTGCCCCTACGGGATAGATACAGCCGAGATCACCATCGCCGCCCGGGAGATCATGTCCTCCATCGGCGTGGCGACCAAGTACGTCACGGAGGTGGTGGCCAAGGTCTACGAGACGGGCAACAACCTGGGCATCCCAGCCGCGGCCTGGAAGGACAACTGCGAGTTCCTGGAGGAGGAACTCTACGAGGAGACCGGCCAGCACATCCGCCTGCCGGTGGACGAGGAGGGGGCAGAGGTCCTGCTGGTGCCGCCTTCGGCCGACAACTTCGCCAATACCGACACCATGATGGGCTACGCCAAGATGTTCCACGCCGCGGGCATCTCGTGGACCACCAGCACCTACTGCAACGAAGCCGGGAACTTCGGCCTCTTCCTGAACTACCGCAACCTCAAGCAGGTCAACAAGCGGATCGTGGACGCGGCCCGCATGCTGCGGGTCAAGAAGATCGTCTGGGGCGAGTGAGGGCATGCCTGGAGGGCCGGTCTGGCCTTTACCGACACCATGAACGGGCCGCTGGACTTCCTGGAGGTCCCCTACCCCATCCACATCTGCGAGTTCACGTGGGACCTCATCCGGCGGGGTGCCTTCCGGATAGATAAAAGCGCCAACGACGACCTCCTGGTCACCTACCACGACCCGTGCAACGTGGCCCGCGCCGGCCAGTTGCTGGAAGAGCCGCGGGCCATGATCCGCGCCACCTGCAACCGCTTCGTGGAGATGCCAGAGGACACCATCCGACAGAAGACCTTCTGCTGCGGTGCAGGGGGTGGCCTCCTCACCGACGAGATCATGGAGGTCCGCATGGCCGGGGGCAAGCCCCGCGCCGAGGCCGTGCGCTACGTGGGGGCGAACTACGTGGCCACGCCCTGTGCCATCTGCAAGGCCCAACTGCCGGAGGTGATGAAGCACTGGCGCGTGGAGGTAAACGGTGAGGTGGTCCGCGTGGGCGGCGTGCACGACCTCCTGGGACGGGCCCTGATCCTGTGAGAGGGGGGAGGCGGATGACAGGAAAGAAGGCTCTCTTGCTGCTCGTGGCCCTTGGCATCACCCTCCTGGCCTCCGGTGGGTGTGCCCCGCCCGAAAAGCCCACCCGGGACGGGCCAGGGCCCCTCTCCATCCGCTTTGACCCGGGCGTCTCCGCCCCGGAGTACCACAGCCCCCTGGATTGGTGGCAGCGGAACCACTTCCGTTCCCTCAACAACGGGGAGATCGTGGAAGGGGACTGCACCTACTGCCACAACACCCAGACCTCTTGCGACAACTGCCACAACTATGTCGGGGTCAAGAGGTGAGGGGAGAGAAGCCGATGTCCGAGAACGGGACCTCTGCTCACGTTCAGGAACCCAGCAAGCCCTCCTCGCCGGTCCTGCGCTCCCGGCGGGCCTTCCTCATCGGGCTGGCCGCGGCCCTGGGCGGCGGGTGGCTGGGAGCCGTGCTGCACCGCCTGTTCCTCGCCGCGCCGCGCACGGTGGAGCCAGCCCGCCTCCGCCTGGCGGACCTTCCGCCGGGTGGCCAGGTCACCATCTCCTACGCTGGAAGGCCCGCACTGGTCCGCTGGAGTGCGGACGGGCAGGTGGAGGCCCTTTCCTTGATCTGCACCCACCTGGGTTGCACGGTGGAATGGCAAGAGGAAAACCAGGGGTTCCGCTGCCCGTGCCACGAAGGGAAGTTTGACGCGGAAGGGCGGGCCATCGCCGGACCCCCCAAACTTCCGCTCCAGAGGCTGCGGGTCCGGCGCGAGGGCGACATCCTCTGGATCGGCGAGCGGCTGTGAGGATAGGGGGAGAAGTCACCCGATGAGACAACGCGGGATCACGATTGCGGGCATGCTCGTCCTGCTTCTGGTGACGTTGAGCGCGTCCCTGGCCGCCGCGGAGGAGCCCCCCGTGGTCAAGGGGGCCGATCAGCGGGAAGGGAACCGCTGCGTGGAGTGCCACGTGCGGCCGGTGGCGGCGGACCTGGGGGTCTGGCAGGGGGACATCCTGGCCCAGGCCGAGAACCCCTGCATCACCCTGCGGCGGGCGCGAGAGGAACTCTTCTACACCGAGAGCCTGGTAGAGGCGGTGGAAGGGGCCGCTTCCAGGCCCGCCGCCCTGGACGAGGCCCTGGCCCGGCGGAGGCAGGCCTACATCGCCCTCCTCTCCTCCGACCTCCAGGGGCTGGAGGCGTTCGCAGGGGCGGCGGGGCAGGTGCGGCTCCAGTGGAGCGAGGTGTACGCCCGCGTCCACGATGCAGCGGACACCCGCACCCTCCTCCTCATTTACGGCATCGCCCTGGCCGTCACCGCGGTGCTGATCTGGGGCCTGATCCAGGCCTGGCGCATCACGGAGGCACGGGGCGGCGCCGCGAGGCTGCGGGCAGGCACGGCCACCGGAGTCGCCCTGGCTGCGCTCGTGGCTTTCGCGGTCTTCCTCTGGCCTTTCCGCGCTGGCGAGGACCCCAACTCCGTCATGGCCCAGGGCGACACCGTCCGCCAGGCCACGGTGGACAAGGCCGAAGCCTCGGCCGAGGCGGCAGAACGGACCATGGCCAAGGGGTGGATGCTCTCCCAGATCGCCGCGGACTGGGCTCGGGTGGACCCGGCCGCGGCCGAGGCCGCGTTCCGGGATGCTCAAGAGGCCATGCAGGCCCTGGCCCAGGCCCGGTCCGACTACCTGGCGGACATGCGCGCCGTAGCCACGGGCGCGCTCAACTGGCAGCAGCAGGACGATGCCCTGGTCGCCTACCTCCAGAACCGCATCCGGGATGCCGCACACCGCACCTGGGGCTGGCGGGCCGCGGCCGAGGCCTGGAGCCGCGTGGACCGCGGGACAGCCGACGCGCTCCTGCGCCAGGCCGTGCGGGAGTCCCTCAAGGAGCCTTCGGCCTATTACCGGGACCTGGACCTGGCAGGCATCGCCGTGGTCTGGGGCCAGTGGGACGCGGACCAGGCAGAGGCGACAGCCGACCTCATCTACGACCCCTTCCTTCAGGCGCGGACCTGGACGCACCTAGGAAGCGAGTGGGCAACCACAGAACGCGGCCAGGCGGCCTTCGCCCGGGCACTGGAAGCAGCGGGTCGGATAGACGACGGGTACCGGCGCTTCCTGGCCCTCATGGGCCTGGCCGAGGCCTGGCAGCCCACTTCCGACGCCATGCACCGCGTGGCCCTGGGCGCGGCGCGGGAAGCGGCCAGCGACATCGCCAGTTCCCTCACCGCGGCCTACGCTCTGGCCCGCTGGTCGGCGGCCTGGGCCCCCCTGGACCTGGACATGGCTGTCAACACCGTCCTCTCCATTGATCCCGTGTTGCCCGAGCCGCGGACCTTGGGCTTGCGGGACGTGGCCGCGGCGGTGAAGGAGAGCGACTCTGGCCGCGCGGAGGCGCTGCTGCAGCAGGCATGGGAAGAAGCCTCCCACATCGCGCGCCTCTTTGACCGGGCGAGGGCCCAGGCAAGCCTCCTCGCGGTCTGGGCGGAGGTCAACCCCAGCGCGGCCGAGGCGCACCTTGGCGAGATCGGGCGGCCCGAGCCCCGCGCCCTGGCCCAGCGGGACGTAGCCGTGGCCTGGGCGCAGGCCGACGCGTCCCGTGCCCTGGAGGTGGCAGCGGGCCTGGACAACCCCGCCGCAGCAGTGCAGGCATACGTGAGGATAGCGGAAAGCCTGCTGCAGAAAGGAGACGAAGCAGGGGCCCGCCGCGCCCTGGAAGCAGCCTCGGAACAGGCCGGGGCAGTGGAGACGGCCTCTCCGCTTGGCGACCTGGCCCTGGCCTGGGCCCGCGTGGACCTGGACCGGGCGTTGGAGACAGCCGACCGCATCTCCGACCGGGTGGTGCGGGCCGAAGTCCTGCGGGAACTCTCGGTGCGGGCGGCGGCGCAGGACCTCTCCCGGGGCCGGACTCTCTTCGCCCGGGCCCTGGAGGAGGCGCGCTCCGCATGGGTCCTGGGCGAGCCCTTCGCCGCAGCCGAGGTCCTGCGGACCCTGGGCGCGGCCTGGGCGGACCTGGACCCCGCGCTCGCCGGCGAAGCCTTCCGGCAGGCGCACGAGGCAGCCCTGGCCGTGCCCGGCCGGTGAGGGAGGCATAAGGAACGTGCAGCGCTACCGGGTGGAAGTGCCCAGCCTGACCACCTATCAACAGATGGTCAAGTGCCAGGCAGCCTGCCCCGCGGGCACCAATGCCCGCGCCTACGTCGTGGCCATCGCCCGGGGCGAGTACGCCCGGGCCTACGCCATTGCCCGCCAGAGCAACCCCTTCGCCTCCATCTGCGGGCGGATCTGCAACGCGCCGTGCGAGGCCGCCTGCCGCCGGGGGGCTGTGGACGCCCCCATCGCCATCCGCGCCCTGAAGCGTTTCGTGGCGGAGCAGTTCGGGGTGGAGACGCCCCGCTTCACCCGCTACCACCTGGAGGCGCTCCTGGAGCATGGCGCGGCGGATTCGGTGAAGTGGACGGACCTCCGCGGCCTGGGCCAGTTGCGGGAGGCCAACGACTCCCGCCGGGGCAAGGTGGCGATTGTGGGGGCAGGGCCCGCGGGCCTCTCCTGCGCCCACGACCTGGCCCTCCTGGGGCACGAGGTGCACGTCTTTGAGGCGGCGGAGGAGCCGGGCGGCATGCTCCGTTACGGCATCCCGGCCTACCGCCTGCCCCGCGACCTCCTGGACGCGGAGATCGGGTTCATCCTGAGCCTGGGGGTCCACCTGCACACCGGGGCCCGCCTGGGCCGGGACTTCACCCTGCGGGACCTGCGGGAGCAGGGGTTCGCGGCCACGTTCCTCGCCATCGGCGCGCACCGGGGTCGGGCCCTGCGCATCCCTGGAGAAGACCTGCCGGGCGTCGTGCAGGCTGTGGAGTTCCTGCGGCGGGCCAACGCCGGAGAAGCAGTGGAGGTGGGTCAGAACATCGTGGTGGTCGGCGGGGGGAACGCGGCCATGGACGCGGCCCGCATGGCCCGCCGCCTGGCCAGTCCCAGGGCTCCAGTGACCGTGGTCTACCGCCGCTCCCGTGCCGAGATGCCTGCCACCCCCAGCGAGGTGGAGGAAGCCCTACGGGAGGGGGTGCAGTTCCAGTTCCTGGCCAATCCCACGCGGCTCCTCCCCACCCCTGAAGGGGGGCGAGTGGCCCGGGTGGAATGCCTGCGGATGCGTCTGGGCCCGCCCGATGCCTCGGGGCGGCGCCGCCCGGAGCCCATCCCGGGGAGCGAGTTCCTGCTGGAGGCCGACACGGTCATCGTGGCCATCGGCCAGGCCCCAGACCTCTCGTGGCTGGCCGACGAGGAAGGCCTGGAAGCGACCCGCGGGGGGACGCTGGCGGTAGCCGACGCCCAGACCTTGGAGACCCCTGTCCCAGGGGTCTTCGCCGGGGGGGATGCGGTGGGCCTGGGCCCCCTCATCGCCATCCAGGCCGTGGCCGACGGCCTGCGGGCAGCGAGGGCCATCCACGCCCACCTCCAGGGGAAGCGGCTCCGGGTCCGGCTGGAAGGGGCCTTCTCCGTCATCCCGGACCACCGCATGCCGGACGAGTACCACCGTCTGCGGCGGACGGAGCCGCCCCTCCTGCCGGTGGAGCGGCGCACCCTGGAGGCGGAGGTGGAAGCGCCCTTCCCACGAGAGGTGGCCGAGGAGCAGGCCCGACGCTGTCTGCAGTGCCAGATCCAGACCGTCTTCCGCGGCGACCGCTGCATCCTCTGCGGCGGCTGCGTGGACGTCTGCCCAGAGCGGTGCCTGAAGATGGTCCGCCTGGACCGCATAGAGGGGGACGCGGCGCTGGAGGCGGCGGTGGAAGCCCGCTACGGCCTGCCCCTGGCTGCCTTCCACAAAGGGTGGTGGCCGCCGGGTGTCCTGGAGCGGGGCACGGCCATGATCAAGGATGAGACGCGCTGCATCCGCTGCGGCCTGTGCGCCCGCCGCTGCCCCACAGGCGCTATCACGATGGAAGCCTTCCGCTTCAGGGAAGTCGTGGAAGAGGATCACGAATGACACGAATATTTGTGCAATTTGGTACCATTCGTCCGATTCGTGTCCCTCCAAAGACCAGTGGAAGAGGAGCATGAATGACACGAATGGGGCGAATGGCACAAATGCAGGCGAGTTTTTGAAAGAATTCGTGAAATTGGTCCCATTCGTCTTATTCGTGTTTCCCGATTGCAGGAGGTGGGTGTGGCAGAGGTGCTTTTGCCCAAGAAGAAGCGTTCGTGGAAGGAAGTGATCACCCAGTCGGCGGTGTGGCGGTCCTTCTTCCGCCACGGCGTGCCGGATAACGACCTGGACCGCTCCCTGGTCATCACCAGCAACGTCTTCCTGCACCTGCACCCGGTGCGGGTGCGCAAGCACGGGGTGCGCATCACCTACACCTTCGGCCTGGGTGGGCTGAGTTTCTTCCTCTACCTGGTGCTGGGCATCACGGGGGCGATCCTGATGCTGGAGTACGTGCCCTCCACGACCCGGGCCTACAGCGACATCGTGCGCATCCAGTCCCAGATCCCCTTCGGCGGCCTCCTGCGGAACCTGCACCGCTGGGGGGCAGAACTGATGGTCCTGACGGTCTTCCTCCACTTCTGCCGCGTCTTCTACACCGGCGGCTACAAACGGCCACGGGAGTTCAACTGGATCGTGGGCATCGTGGCCGGGTTCGTTACCCTGGCCTTCTCGTACACCGGCTACCTGCTCCCGTGGGACCAACTGGCCTACTGGGGCATCACCGTCGGAGGGAACATCGCCAGTTACGCGCCGTTGGTGGGACCTTACATCCAGCGTCTGATGCTGGGTGGCGCCACCGTGGGGCAACCAGCCCTGATCCGTTTCTACACCCTGCACTGTTTCATCCTGCCGGTGATCTCCGTCATGGTGCTGGCCGTGCACTTCTGGCGCATCCGCAAGGACGGTGGCATCTCCGGGCCGCCCCCCACGGAGGAGGGAGAGGGATGACCACACCGCACGACGAGCCCAAACCCTTCGCGCCGGACCCGGCCAAGACCTACAGCCTGATGGAACTCGCGCAGGGGACGAGCCCTCTGGTGGACAAGGAGCCGGAGGACACGGTCATGACCTGGCCCCACCTGGTCTTGGTGGAACTCCTGGGGGCCCTGGGCATGACCCTCCTCCTCCTGGTCCTCTCCCTCCTGCGGGATGCGCCCCTGGAGGAGTTCGCCAACCCTGAGGCGCCCCCCAACCCGGCCAAGGCTGCCTGGTACCTGATGGGCGTGCAGGAACTGATCCTCCACCTGCACCCAGCCTGGGGGGCCATCCTTGTGCCGGGGATCATCACCATCCTCCTCATGGCCATCCCCTACCTGGATCGGGATACCTCCGACGTGGGCATCTGGTTCGCAGGCCAGCGCGGCCGGCGCATCGCCGCCTGGACCGCTCTGGCCACGGCCATCACCGTGCCTGTCCTGGTGGTCCTGAGCAGCCTGTACGGCGTCCGCAGCCTCTTCCCCAACGCCTCGGTGACGGTGACCGGGGTCATCGTCCCCCTGGGGATCATCCTGGTCATCCTGGAGGGGCTCCGGCGCATCCTCAAACGGTATGGGGCCACCCGCCGGGAGATGATCATCGCCTACTTCACCGTGTTCGTGACCAGTTTCGTCGTCCTGACCCTCATCATGCTCCTCTTTCGGGGGCCTGGCGAACACCTGTACTGGCCCTGGGCCATGCCGGAAGGGTAGGGCATCGGTGGTTTAGGAGAGGTTTGAGATGTCGGTGGACGAGCGCAGCATGGCGGAGATGCAGGGCGGCGGCCCAGAGGAGGCGGGCCTGCTGGAGAAGTTGATCCGGCGGCGGGACCTCCTCCTGGCGGTCTGGGCCGCGGCCGGGGCCGTGGCCGCGGCGGAACTCGTGGGCATCACCCTGCGCTTCCTGGAGCCCCGCGAGGGCGAAGGGAGCCTCGGGGGGAAGATCGTCGCCGGCCGCGTGGACGACTTCCCGCCCGGGACAGTGACCTACATCCGCCAGGGGCGGTTCTTCCTGGTGCGGTTCAAGCGCGCCTTCCTGGCCCTCTACCAGGTCTGCACCCACCTGGGGTGCGCGGTGATGTGGAACGAACAGGCCGCCCGCTTTGAGTGCCCGTGCCACGGCGCGGTCTTCAACACCAAAGGAGAGGTCCTGGCAGGGCCCCCACCCCGGCCCCTGGACTACTTCCCGGTAGAGATCGTCAACGGCACCGTGGTGGTGGATACGAGCGCGCTGAGCCGCCGGACCCAGTACGACGACAGCCAGGCAACGGAGGTGTGACCCGAGTGGAGACCCGCACAACCCTCACCGACACGGACCGCAAACTCCTCATCGGGTTGGCCCTGACCCTGGCCCTGGCCCTGGTGCTGGGGGGCATCATCCTGGCGGAGCCCACGCGCTTGGCCCGCACCGGGGCGGCCTTCACCCGGGCTGCCGTGGCGCGTGGGGAGGAACTTTTTGCTGCGCACTGCGCGACCTGCCACGGCCCTGAGGGGCGCGGCGATGGCGAGACCCCGGCCCCAGCCCTCAACGACCGGACCTTCCTGGGACGGGCCACCGACGCGGACATCCAGGAGACCATTTCCTACGGCCGGCCAGGAACCCGGATGCGGGCCTACCTCCTCCAGCGCGGGGGCCCTCTGGGGGATCAGCAGATCCAGGACCTCGTAGCCTTCATCCGCCACTGGGAGGCCACGGCCGAGGTGCTGCCCACCCCCACGCCCCAGGTGGACGCAGAAGCCCTCTACGCTTCCCGCTGCGTCCAGTGCCACGGCCTGACGGGGCAGGGCACGGCCGCGCTGCCCCTGGCCCTGCGCGCCCATGCCTACCTGGACCAGACCACCGCCCAGGCCATGCGCGCCCAGATCCGGGAAGGCAAGCCGGCCATCGGCATGCCGGCCTGTGCCTCGGACCTCAACGACGCCCAGGTGGATGCCCTGGTGGCCTTCATCCTGGGGTGGCGGGAGGGCCTGCCCCCCCTGGTGGACGGGGAGACCCTCTACCGGCGGTACTGTGCCGTGTGCCACGGTGCCGAGGGCGAGGGGACAGCCCTCGCCGCTGTGGACCTGCGCGAGGCGGCCGCCCGAGCGCAGAAGGAAGACCTCCGGCGGGCCATCGTGCAAGGGCGCGGGGCCATGCCCCCCTGGGGCTGGGAGGCCGGCGGCCCCTTATCCGACGAGCAGGTGGAGGCCCTGGTGCAGGCCCTGCGGCGGTGGGGCGGTGCGGAGCCCGAACCCGCGCTCCCTGCCCCGGACGCCTTCCGAGGGGCGGCCCTCTTCGCCCAGCACTGCGCGTCCTGCCACGGCGACCTGGGCGAAGGCGGGGCCATCGTGGAACGGGCCATCAACAGTGCGGAGGTGCTGGACCGGACCACGCCGGACCAACTGCGGGGCCTGATAGAGACCGGCATCCCTGGCCGCGCCATGCCGGCCTTCAGGGGCACGCTCTCCGAGCAGGACCTCCGCGACCTCCTGGCCCTGTTCCAAAAGTGGAAGTGGGCTTTGCTCTTTCAGTAGGATATCGTTATAATTTGCCTGTCATGTGATGCTGATAACAAACTTTTCTGCTCGACTGTAGGGACCGGGTCAACGGAGGATACGTCATGCCGCGCTGGTTAGAGATTTTGGAGAACGAGGTGCAATTGGTGGCCCTGGGCTTCATGGCCTCGGTCTACCTGGTGCGCTTAGGATGGCTGCTGCGTTTTGGCATTGCCAAAGACCTTTCCCGGCCCAACGAGAGCCCTGTGCCCGGGATGGTGTGGGCACTGTTGACCATCTTCCAGCCGTGGGCGATGGAGTCCACCCGCAGGAAGTGGTGGCAGTGGCTGGAATTTGCCGTGTTCCATGTCGCAGTGGCGGTGATGATCGGCGTTTCCTTCATCATCCCCTACGCGCCTCACTGGCTCACGCCCCCTGTGGTGACGGGATTCATCCTCACCCAGGTGGGCGGCCTTGTCACCTGTGCCATTCGGCTCTACCGGAGGTTCGCCGTGCCGGAGGTGCGCGCTGTGAGCTCCCTTGAGGACTACGTGGCCCTGGGTTGGGTGTGGGTGCTCTTCGCGACCTGCATCTGGACGCTCACGGGAAGCCTTGTCGGCACGGCAATCTACTTCGCCCTGGTCGCGCTGATCCTCATTTACGTACCCTTCAGCAAGATCTCCCACTACCTGTACTTCCCATTCGCCCGGCTATTCTTCGGGTTCTACGTCGGCCGGCGAGGGTTGGTTCGCTAGGAAGGTGACTCATGGCAGACCAGAGCTCCACCTCTGAGTTGGAAAAGAAGTTGCTCCTAATCCTGCGCGAACGTCTCACCACCCAGCTGGTGACGTCCCTCCAGGTCTGTGCCCACTGTGGACTATGTGCTGAGAGTTGTCCCTATTTTCTGGCCTTGGACAAGGACCCCCGTATGTCCCCAGTGTACAAGGCCGACAGGCTTCGCAAGTGGCACAAGCGTCGGGTGGACTGGCTGGGGCGCGTCCTTCCCGGCTGGGTAGGCGCTCGCGACCTGGACGAAAAGCTCCTGGAGGAGTGGTTTGACCTGGCCTTCGGGGCATGCACCCTCTGTGCGCGGTGCACGTACAATTGCCCATTCGGTGTAGACATCCCCCTGATCCTCCGCACTGCGCGTGGGATCCTCGTGGAACTAGGCCGCGTCCCCAAAGGCCTCCAGGACACGGTGGACGTCCACCTCCAGACCCGGAACAACATGGGCGTCTCGGACGAGGACTTCCGGGAGACGGTGGACTGGCTCAACGAGGAACTCCAGGCCGAACTGGGGACGGATGACGTGCTCATCCCCCTGGATAAGCAGGGGGCCAGGGCCATGTATTTGGTCAACCCGCGGGAGGTGAAGTTCTACCCCCTCACCCTGATGGCCGCGGCCAAGATCATGTACGCCGCAGGGGCCGACTGGACCCTCTCCACAGCCTACTGGGATGTGACCAACTACGCCCTCTTCTCCGGGGACGACGAGGCAGCCCGCACCATCGCTGGCTGGGCTGAAGAGGCGGCGAAAGCCCTGGGCGTGGAGGAGGTCTGGATGTCCGAATGCGGCCACGGCTTCAACGCCCTGCGTTGGGGTGGCGAGAACTGGCTGGGGCACCGCTTCCCCTTCCGCGTGCGCGGGTTCGTGGAGGTGATGGCCGAGTTCCTCCAGGAAGGGCGCATCACCCTGGACCCCACGCGGAACACCAAACGCGTCACCTACCACGACCCCTGCAACCAGTGCCGCAAGGGAGGGATCGTGGACGAGCCGCGCTACATCCTCGCCCGGACCGTCATGGACTTCGTGGAAATGGAGCCCCACGGCAAGGAGAACTACTGCTGCGGCGGGGGCGGCGGGATGCTCTCCATGACCGAGTTCTCCTCACGCCGGCTCCAGGTCGGCCGGGTCAAGGCCGAGCAGATCCGGGCCACAGGGGCCCAGATCGTGGCCACCTCGTGCCACAACTGCCTGGACCAACTGGCGGAACTCAGCCGCCACTACAAACTGGGCGTGGAGGTCAAGAACCTCTGCGAACTGGTGGCCGACGCCCTGGTCTTTGAACCGAAGCCATCGGAGGAGGAGCAGCCCTCCCCGGAAGGCGCAGCCACGCCCGAGGCGGAGAAGGCGCGATGAGGATCGTGATCATCGGCGGGGTGGCCACAGGGCCCAAGGCAGCCGCCCGCGCTCGCCGGCTCC
>JBMFPD010000041.1:0-16000 GCA_049969295.1 Anaerolineae bacterium
GCGCCCCACCGACACCCCGACGCCCCTCCCCACAAGCACGCCCACCGAGACCCCCGAGCCCACAACCACCCCTTCCCCCTCGCCTTCGCCCTCGGCCACGGCCACCCCAACCCCGATCCCCACCGCGACCCCGTCGGTGACCCCCACGCCCCTGCCCACAGCCACCCCCCTGGGGACCGCGACGCCCCGCCCCACCTCGCCTCCGCCCGAGCCGAGGGGGCCGGACCTGGCCTTCCTGGCCGACATCCCCCTGTGGGGGCGGCTGGCATTCCTGTGGGTGGTCCTCGCCGGGGCCTTCAACGGCCTCCTGTGGGTCTTCCGACGTCTGCCGGGAGGAAGGACCCCAGAGGACCCGGAGAAAGGGGCGAAAGGGTAGAAGGCCGCCCCAGGCCCCCCGGGACCGCGTTGCCCCTGGAAAGGCTGGACAGCGGTTGCGGCCCTCTCTTCGCAAAAACGAGACAGCCCTTCGGAGAAATGCGACTTTTGTCGTAGACCCCCACGCGCCCTCTCCGGTACACTGGAAGTGAAACCGGACGGTCTCCCTTTTAACGCGGCGACTTTTTCGGGGGGGTGAACGATGCGGCCGACAGAACAACTGATGGAAGAACACCGGGCCATCCAGACCATGCTGGGCATCCTGAGCGGCGCGTGCCGCAGGCTGGAGGCTGGGGAGGCGGTGGACCCCGACGACCTGGAGCAGATGCTGGAGTTCATCCAGGTCTTCGCCGACCGCTGCCACCACGGCAAGGAGGAGGACCTCCTGTTCAAGGCGATGGAGGAGGCCGGGGTGCCCCGGGAGGGCGGTCCCATCGGGGTGATGCTCCTGGAGCACGACCAGGGGCGCCAGTTCGTCCGCGGCATGCGGGAGGCCCTGGCTCTCTACCGTTCTGGGCACCCCCGGGCCCGCTCCGCCTTCGTCCACAACGCCCGGTCCTACGTGACCCTCCTGAGCCAGCACATCTACAAGGAAGACAACATCCTCTACCCCATCGCCGACATGCACCTGACCGAGGAGCAGCAGCAACGGTTGCTGGAGGGGTTTGCCCGGGTGGAGGAAGAGCGCATCGGCCCGGGGCGGCACAAGGAGTTCCACCGCCTCCTGGAGCGGCTGGAACGGGCCTATGCCTGAGAGCGGGTCCCAGCGAGAGACAGGGCAGGAGGAGACGGCCGACATGCCAGAATGGGTGGTGCCCGAGATCGACCTCACCCGCTGCACTCGCTGTGGCACCTGCGTAGAGCGTTGTCCCGTCGGCGCGGTGGAGATGGGCCCGGCTGGGCCCTTCATCGCCCGGCCGCAGGATTGCACCTACTGCGCCCTGTGCGAAGACATCTGCCCCGAGGGAGCCATCTCCCTGGGGTACGAGATCACCTGGGGAAACGTGTGAGGAGAGACAGTGGCGGTCCGACAGATCGTGCGCATTGACGAGGCACTGTGCAATGGGTGTGGGGCGTGCGTCACCCCCTGTGCCGAGGGGGCCATCGTCCTGGTGGACGGCAAGGCCCGCGTGGTGGACGAGGCCCTCTGCGACGGGGCAGGCTTCTGCCTCCCCATCTGCCCCACCGGTGCTCTGAGCATTGAGGAGCGAGAGGCCCCAGCCTTTGACGAGGTTGTGGCCGAGGCCCGGATGCACGCCCGCGGCACGGCCTACATCGCCCAGCGGTGCTTCCGCTGCGCGGCCGGGGAGGACGAGGCCCCCCTCCTCCCGGTCCGCTACGGGGGCCGGAGCCTGTGGGTGTGCGTGCGTTGCCTGCCGGCCCTCATCCATGGGTAGGAGTTTGCGGAGGAGCGATGGTGGAAGTGCACTTCTACGGGAGCTTGCGGCGCTACATCCCCCAGTGCGGCCCCACAGGGACCTGTTCCGTCCAGGTGGAGCCGCGGCCAGGGGAGACGGTGGGACGGGTGCTCGCCCGGCTGGGCGTCCCCGTCGGGGAAGTCTACCACGCCTTCCTGAACGGGAAGCTCCTCTGGACGCGCAACTCCATGGCCCCGTACCTGGGGTACCCGCAGGTGCAGGCCGGGCAGGTCGGCCGGGGCCCGGAGGCCGACGCGCCCGTGCGGGACGGGGACCGGCTGGGCCTCTTCGGACGCGACATGGCCCTTCTGGTGGTGTGATGTACGAGGCGTTCAGCGAGGATTACGACCGCTTCGTGAACTGGGAGGCGCGCCTGGCCCTGGAACTCCCCTTCCTGGAGGAGGCGCTGCGGTCCGTGGGCGCGCGGCGGGTCCTGGACGCGGCCTGCGGCACCGGAAGGCACGCCGTGGCCCTGGCCCAGAGAGGATACGAGGTGGTGGGGGCCGACCTGAGCCCCGAAATGGTGGCCCGGGCACGCGCCCATGCGGAGGCCACCGGCGTGCCTGTCCGCTTTGCGGTGGCAGGGTTCGGGGCGCTGGCCCCAGCGGTGGGGGATGGCTTTGATGCCCTCCTCTGCCTGGGGAATTCCCTCCCCCACCTCCTCACCGGGGAAGACCTGGCGGCGGCCCTTCGGGACTTCGCCGCTTGCCTGCGGCCTGGGGGGCTTCTGTGCCTCCAGAACCTCAACTACGACCGCATCCTGGCCCGGCGGGAGGCGTGGCTCTCCCCCCAGGCCTACCGGGAAGGGGAGGACGAATGGCTCTTCCTGCGCCATTACGAGTTTGACCTGGACGGCCTCCTGACCTTCCAGGTGGTCATCCTGCGGAGGCAGGGCCCTGGGGAGTGGGGGTGGGGCCAGCGGGTGTTAAGGACGCGGTTGCGCCCGTGGCGGGAGCGGGAACTGGCCCAGGCCCTGGAGGAAGCGGGCTTCCACCGCCTCCAGTTCTGGGGCGACCTGCAGGGCGCGCCCTTCGACCCGGAGGAGAGCGGGAACCTGGTGGTCACCGCCCTGCGCGCCGGGGCTCCGGGAGGCGGGTCAGAAGGGCAGTCCACCACTTGTAGAGTCACAGGAGGTGAGACATGGCCAAAGTAGCGATCAACGGTCTGGGGAGGATCGGAAGGGCGACCCTCAAAATCGTTCTGGACACCCCAGAACTGGACCTGGTCGCCGTCAACGATATCGCCCCGGTTGACAACCTGGCGTACCTCCTGAAGTACGACACGGTGTACGGGAGGTATGAGAAACCGGTGGAAGTGGAGGGTGGGGACCTGGTCGTCAGCGGCAAGAGGATCAAGGTCTTCGGCCAAAAGGACCCCCTCCAACTCCCCTGGGGCACCCTGGGGATTGACATCGTCTTTGAGTGCACCGGCGTGTTCACCCAAAAGGAAGACCTGGAGAAACACATCCAGGCTGGGGCGAAGTTCGCCATCCTCTCTGCCCCCTCCAAAAGCGGGGATGTGATCACCGTAGTCCACGGGGTCAACCGTCCTGAGAGAGGGGACATCGCCATCATCTCCTGCGCAAGTTGCACCACCAATTGCATCACCCCCCTCGTGGAGATCATGGGGCGGAGGATCGGCGTGAGAAAGGCGATCATGACCACCCTCCATGCCTACACAGCCGGCCAGTCCATCGTGGATGCTCCCAACAAGGACCCGAGGAGGGGCAGGGCAGGGGCGGCCAACTTTGTGCCCACCTCCACGGGGGCCGCGAAGGCGACTGCCCAGGCCCTCCCTCAATACGAGGGCAAGTTCGACGGGGTAGCAGTGCGGGGTCCGGTGCCGGTCGGCTCCCTGGCGGACATCGTCTTCCTCACGGAGCGGGAGACCACCGTGGAGGAGGTCAAACGCATCTTCCGGGAAGAAGCCGAGAGCGAGAGGTACAGGGGGATCGTTGGGGTTACAGAAGACCCCTTCGTCTCGTCCGACATCATCAAGGACCCCCGGGCGGCCGTTGTGGACCTGAGCCTGACCCGTGTGGTGGACGGAGACCTGGTCAAAGTCATGGCCTGGTACGACAACGAGTGGGGATACGCCAACCAGATGGTGAGAGAAGCGGTGCGGGTGAGCGCGTCCCTGAAGGGCTAAGCGTTGGCCCTGCGCACCCGGGCTCAGGGAAGGAGACCCCATGACAACATCGCCCAAGCAACGCTTCCAGAACCTGTTCACCACCACCGAGGGGCTGCTCCTGGCCGTCACCGGCTGGGAGGCCCTGGCGGTGGCCTTCCTCAGCCTCTTCTCCGGGCCTCTGGCGGAATGGGGGGTGCCGGCCCGCCTGGGCCTGGCCCTGGACCCCGCCGGCCGGGTGGGGCGCATCATCATGCTCTACCACGCCCTGGCCGTGCCCTTCGTGGCCGCTCTGGTTTACCTCATCCTGGATGCCCTGCCCTTTGACGAGCGCACGCCCCGCCTGGTGCAGCCGGCCATCACTGCCGGGTACCTCCTGGCCAGCGGTGGAGCCATCGCCTTCGCCTACTTCCGCGCCGGATGGATCGCCCACGGCATCTTCCTGGTGGGGCTCAGCCTGGTCTTCTACGCCGGCGCGGTCCTGGCCTGGGGGCTCTTCCCCTGGCGGTCGGACCTGGAGGAGGGGTTCACGTGGGAGCGGCTGGCCTTCTGGCTGGTGGCCGTCTACACCCTTGCCTCCGCGGCCATCGGCGGCGCGGCGGGAGCCTACTTCGGCAACGGCTTCACGGCCTTCCTGGCCGAGGATGTGGTGCGGGAGTCCCACAACCTGGGGCAGCGGGCTATCATCGCCCACCTGCACATCATGCTGACGCTGATAGACGTGGCCCTGTTGCTCCTGGTGGCGCGGAGGTTCCGCTTGAGGGGGCGTGCCTACAAGGTGGCAATCCCCCTGACCGTCGTCGGAACCACCATCGTGACCTTCGCCACCTGGAGCGTCCTGGTCGTGGAGAAGATCGCCCACAAGATCATCAACGTGGGGTCGGCCTTCCTGCTGCCCGGCGCGCTCATCGTGGCCTTCTGGGGCCTGGCCCAGTTGGCGCGGGAGGAGGGCGGGTGGCTGCGGGCTATGGTCCGGGACCCCATCCGGTCCGGCATGCTCTTTGAACTGATCTTCGTGAACTTTGTGGTCACCATCCCTGGCGTCTACGTGGCGTTCAACCTGGAGACCTACCGCCAGCCAGCCTACCTGGAGGTGGAACGGGCCATCGCTGTAGGGCACTGGCACGTCCTGGCGACCCTCTCGGCGGTGGTGGCCCTTTTCCTCGTGGCCGACCGTCTGGGCGTGCGCGGCGTGCTGCGCCAGGTCCTGGGGTGGGGGGTGCTGGCCGGGTCCACCGTGGCCTTCGTCTTCATCCAGTTCTACCTCTTCCGCGAACCCGGCCAGGACGTAGCGTGGACGGTCCCCTTCTTTGAGGCCGGCATCGCCCTCTTCCTGGTGACCCTGGCCGTGTGGCTGGGGGAGAGGCTGTGGAACGGGGTCATCCGAGGCAGGCTGTAGATCGCGCTTCCAGTGCAGCGCGGAGCGACACGCCAGGAAATCTACATTTGGAGAGGTGGATCTATGGATCCTGCGTACCGAGAACGGATTGCCCGCCTGCAGGCCAACATGGCGGCCCAGGGGGTGGATGCCTACTTGATCCTGACCCAGGACGACTACCGCTACTTCACCGGTGATGTACGGCGGCAGGCGCGGGCCCTTATCCCCCGCGAGGGGGAGCCCATCCTCCTGGTCTTCGCCAGCGAGGTGGAGGAGGCGCGGCGCAACACGGGTCTCACGGATATCCGCCCTTACCGCGGCCTGCACGAGATGATGCTGACCATCATGGGCTTCTTCAAGGGCCTGAAGGCAGAGCGGCCCAAGGTGGCGATCCAACAGGAGTTCCACACGCCCCATTTCCTCATAGAGCGGTTCAAGATGGCCAATCCCACGGTGGAAGTGGTGGAAGCCGGGCCGCTGGTGAGCCCCCTGCGCCAGGTCAAGTCTCCAGAAGAAGTGGCCCTCATCCGGGAGGCGGCGCGCCTGGCCGACCTGGGGATTGTGACGGCGTTACAGGTCATCCGCCCAGGCATCACCGAGCACGAAGTGGCCACAGAAGTGGAGTATGTCCTGAAGAAGAACGGGGCCGACGGCCTGGGGTTCCCCATGTTCGTCAACTCCGGCTACCGCTCCTTGTGGCTGCACGGTGCCGCCACCCGCAAGACCATTGAGCCAGGCGACCTCATCATTGTGGACATCGGGCCGGCCTACTACGGTTACCATGCCGACATCTGCCGCACCTTCTCCGTAGGGGAGCCTTCAGATGAGGCCCGGCGCCTCTATGCTCTCTACCGACGGATGCAGGAAGTGGCCCTGGAAGCAGCCCGTCCCGGAATTGCGGTGCATCAGGTGGAAGCGCGGACCGAGGCCGTCCTGAGGGAGGCTGGCCTGGCCGACCACTATCTGCGGGGCTTTCTGCACGGGGTAGGCCTCTCCTTTGAGGAGACGCCTTTCCCCACCATCTTCCCCGAGGATGTCCTGAAGCCCCTCCAGGCGGGGATGACCCTGGCCGTGGGGCACCCGGTCCTTTCGGTGCCGGGGGTAGGCGGTGTGCGGGTGGAAGACACCGTCCTCCTCACCGAGGAGGGCGTGGAACGCCTGACGACGGCCCCGCGGGACGACATCCTGGTGGTGGAGGGGTGACGCGATGGCAAGGGCGGAAGCGCGCTTCACAGTGGACAGGCCGAAGGATGCGGTGTTGGCCTTCCTGAGGGACCCCGCCCAGGTGGGCGAGTGCCTGGCCTTCGTGGCCGGCACCGAGAGGGGACCAGAAGGCGACCGCTGGAAGGTGAAGGCCCCCATGTCGGTCATCACCCAGACGCCTCACCTGGATGTGGCCTTCCAGGTGGAGGGCAACCAGGTGCGCTGGCAGGGGCGAGGCCGTCACCTGGATATCCGGGGCACCTTCACCGTAGGGGAAGGTCCGGCAAGGGCGACAGAAGTTGCCTGCACGCTGGAGGTCCTCCCCCTCGGGGCGCTGGCCCCGGTCCTGGAGCCGCTGGCCGAGGCCCAGGTGGGCGGCCAGTTGGACTATTTCGTCCGCGAAGTGCGGACCCGGCTCGCGTTATAGGGGCGAAGCATGTCCAGGAGATCATGGACAGCCGATGGCTGCTCACCAGTGATTGAGGGGGGAACGCATATGGAAGACCTGGAGAAGCAGATTCGGGAGAAGTTGTGGGAAGTGCGGGATCCAGAGTTCGGCCGCTCCATCATGGAACGGGAATTGGTGGACGCGGTGGAGATTGAGGGGGGTACGGTGCGGGTGCGCTACCATCTGACGGTCCCCTTCTGCCCCATGCCTTTCGCCCTGCACATCGGACGGGAGATCCGGGAGAAGGTCTCCCAGGTCCCAGGCGTGGAGCGGGTGGAGGTGATCGTCCAGGAGCACCTGCAGACGGAAGCCATCAACAGAGCCCTGGCAGAGGACCTGGAGAAGCAATGACAGCCCTCCGGGGAGGGCGGGAGAGGGAGCGATGCGCATCCTGGCGGTGATTTCCGGCGAGTACGGACAGCGGCACGTGGACAACATCCGGCGGCACGGCCCTGCGGACTGGACGGTGGAGGTCTGGCAGGCCCCGGCCCTCCTGCCGCCGGTGATAGACTACCCGGAGGACTACCTGCCGGACGACCTGCCCCCGGCAGACCTCATCCTCTCCTTCGCGGAGCACCCCGGGGTGGCGGAACTCCTGCCGGACATCGCTAGGATGACCGGGGCGAAGGCGGTGGTGGCCCCGGTGGACAACGAGAACTGGCTGCCCCGGGGCCTGGCGCGCCAGTTGCGGGGGTGGCTGGAGGATATGGGCGTGGCCTGCGCCACCCCCAAGCCCCTCTGCTCCCTGACGGAGACGGACTACCTGGTGGCCCGTCGCAAGCGCCTGGCCCACGGGTCTCCCCTCATCGCGGAGTTCGCCCGGCACTTCGGCCAACCGAGGCTCCGCCTGGTGGTGGACCCGGCCACCCGGCGCATCGTGGCGGCGGAAGTGGAACGGGATGCGGTGTGCGGCTGTGCCCGCTACGTGGCCCAGGGCCTGGTAGGGGTCTCGGCAGACGACGCGGAGGAAAAGGCCGGCCTCCTCCACCACCACTACCCCTGCCTGGCCAGCATGGGCAAGGATGCCGACTTCGGCGACACCCTCATGCACGTCTCCGGCAACCTCCTCAAGGACAACGTGGGGGAGCAGGTGAAGGCGTACAAACAGGTTTCCTACTTCGTGCCTGGCACGCGGAGCGACTGAAGGGGCAAAGTGATAAAGTGATATAGGGAAGCACCGTGGCAAGGATGACCATAGACCCAGCGGCACTGGAAATCCTGGAACGAGCGGAAGCGCAGGGGTGGTCCACGGCCTTCAGCCGGGCCGGGGCCATGAAGCCCTGCCCCATCGGGGCCGACGGCCGCTGTTGCAAGAACTGCTTCATGGGGCCGTGCCGTCTGGTGGGAGAGGGGCAGACCGGCATCTGCGGAGCCACGCTGGAGACGGTGGCGGCCCGCAACCTGGCACGGGCCATCGCCGTGGGGGTGGCCGCGCACTCCGACCACGGCCGCGACGTGGCCCTGACGCTCCTGGCCGCGGCCACGGGCCACGCGCCGGACTACCGCATCCGGGACACGGCCAAACTGCAGGCGGTGGCCGCGTACCTGGGCGTGCCCACCCGGGGACGGGAAGCGAACGCCATCGCTGCCGATGTGGCCCGCGCGGCTCTGGACCAGTTCGGCCAGCAAGTGGGGGAACTCATCCCCGTGCGGCGCGCCCCGCCCAAACGGCAGGCCCTCTGGCGGGAGCGGGGCCTCATCCCACGGGGCATTGACCGGGAGGTGGTGGATACCCTCCACCGCACCCACATCGGCGATGACCAGGACGCAGCGCACCTCCTGCACCAGTCACTGCGCACGGCCCTGGCCGATGGCTGGGGCGGCTCCATGCTGGCGACGGACCTGACGGACATCCTCTTCGGCACCCCCGCGCCCGGGCAGGCGCGGGTCAACCTGGGGGTCCTGCGGGAGGACCAGGTCAACATCATCGTCCACGGCCACGAGCCAACCCTCTCGGAGATGATCCTGGCCGCATCCCAGGACCCGGACCTCCTGGAATACGCCCGGTCCAGGGGGGCAACGGGGATCAACCTGGCCGGCATCTGCTGCACGGCGAACGAGGTCCTCATGCGCCAGGGGGTGCCCTCGGCCGGGAACTTCCTGAACCAGGAACTGGCCATCCTCACCGGGGCGGTGGAGGCCATGGTGGTGGACGTCCAGTGCATCATGCAGGCGCTCGTCCCTCTCTCGCAGCAGTTCCACACCCGGCTCATCACCACCTCGCCCAAAGTGCGCATAGAGGGCGCGCTGCACCTGGAGTTTGACGAGGGCCGGGCCCTGGACGTGGCACGCCAGATCGTGCGCACAGCCATAGATGCCTTCCCCAGGCGGGGCCCCGTGCACATCCCCCAGGTCGCCGAATGGCTGGTGGGCGGCTTCTCCCACGAATACCTGAACTACATGCAGGGCGGACGCTACCGCGGCTCCTTCCGGCCCTTGAACGACGCGGTGATGGCCGGGCGCATCCACGGCGTGGCCGGCATCGTGGGGTGCAACAACCCCCGGGTGACCCAGGATGCCACCAACACCTACCTGGTACGGGAACTGATCCGGCGGGATGTCCTGGTGGTCCAGACGGGGTGTGGTGCGCTGGGGAGCGCCAAGTACGGCCTCCTGCGGCCGGAGGCGGCCCTGGAGCACGCCGGGCCGGGCCTGCGGGAGGTGTGCGAGGCCATCGGCATCCCGCCAGTGCTGCACCTGGGCTCCTGCGTGGACAACTCCCGCATCCTCACCATCCTGAGCCAGATGGCCACGGAGGGGGGCCTGGGCGAGGACATCGCCGACCTGCCAGCCGTGGGCATCGCCCCGGAGTGGATGAGCGAGAAGGCCCTGGCCATCGGGGCCTACTTCGTGGCCTCGGGGGCCTACGTCCTCTTCGGCGTGGGGTCGCCCGTGGGGGCGAGCCAGCGGGTGACGGAAGAGATCGGACCGGGCTGGGAACGCCTCACGGGGGGCAAACTGGAGTTCGTCCCCGACCCGGAGGAGATGCTGGAGCGGGCGCTGGCGCACATAGACCGCAAGCGGGCGGAACTGGGCCTGTCCCGGTACGACCCGGCGCGGTTCGGAGCCAGCGGCGATACGCCCTTCTTCGCCGCCCTGGCCGCCCAGGGCAACCCGCCGAACCCTTACTCCCGCCGCCGTGGGTGAGGACCGCAGGTTCAACCCCACCCCTAACCCCGTCCCCGTTGCCGCGGGGAGGGGCTGGGGGAGGGGATCCAGGAGTGGCATCGCACAGGGATTGAGGAGGGTGGAGATGTACGCGACAGATGTCATCTGGTGGGGGTATACCGCTTTCATTGCAGCCGTGGCCGTCTCCATGCTCGCCTTCGCCTGGAAGGTCCGGGAGAAAGGAGGCTGACCATGGCACGGAGCGAACGCATCTGGCTGGGCCTCCTGGCTTTCGTCTTCGTCGTCTTCAACGCTGTGACCCTTTCACCCCTGGTCCCCTGGCAGGGGTGGCTCCTCTGGTCCCGGCCGACGCCGGACCGCACGGTGCGCATTGAGGTGGCGGACTACCAGTTCCGCCTGCCGCCGGAAGGCATCCAGGTGCGGGCTGGGGAGTACGTGGAGTTCGTGGCCGTTACCCACGACGTGACCTACGGCTTCGGCGTCTTCCGGCCCGACGGGACCATGGTCTTCCAGATGCAGGTCATCCCCGGCCACGAAAACCGCATCGTGTGGCGGTTCGACACCCCGGGGACCTACGATGTGCGTTCCACCGAGTATTCAGGCCCCAGGCACTCGGAGATGTTCCTGCCGGGGGCCCTGCGGGTGACACCCTGAAGGGAGGAGAAGGGATGGCAACGCGGCTCAGTTGGCAGGCCAGGTGGACGTTGCGCTACGCGGTGGCCGGGCTTCTCTTCCTGGCCTTGTCGGGGTTTGAGGGCATCCTCATGCGCATCCAGCAGCACGCCCCCGGGGCCCTGCATGGCCTGGAGCAGGCCCTCAACGCCCTGCGCCCTGTGGGACGCGAGCCCACCTCGGCCGAACTCTACTACTCCATGCTCACCGCGCACCCCATCGTGGGCATCTACGGCTTCGCCTACCTGTGCGTGATGGGGGCCTTCTACTTCCTGGTGCCCTACCTCCTCCAGAAGGAGGTGCGCCACAAGGCCCTGGTGCCGGTCAACTTCACCCTGCAGATCGTGGGGGTGCTGCTCTGCTGGGGGGCCGGTTTCTTCGGCCTCTTCAACGCCCTCTACACCCTCTACTGGCCCCTGCCGGTGAGTTACGACCGGGTGCCCCTCGTCGGGAGCATCGTCTTCGTGGTGGGCGCGGCCATCATCATGGTGAACATCCTCCTCTTTGCCTACAACCTCTTCAGCACCGTCCTCGGCACCAGCAACCCCCGCTCCTACAGCGTGGGGCAGTTCCTGCGGGCGGCCTTTGGCATCTCCCGCCTGATGCGCTGGCTGGGCAAGGAGGACAGGGACGCGCCCAACCTGGACTACAACGGCCTGCCCGTCTTCATCGTGGCCGTGGGGCGGGGGTCCATTGACACGGTCATCAACGCCGTGGTCCTCCTCAGCGCGGGCGCGCTCATCCTCATCTATGGCCTGGCCGCGCTCTTCCGCTCGCCCCTCAACCCGGCGGCAGTGGATGCCCTGGTCTACAAGAACTGGTTCTGGTGGGGCCTGGACATGGTGGCCGATGGGAACGTCCTCATGTACACGGCGGGCGTCTGGTACCTCCTCATCCCCCTGCTGGTGGGGCGCAGGCTCTTCGGCGAGGAGGTGGTGCGGACAGTCATCCTGGCCGACCTCCTGGTCTCCCTGGGCGTCTGGAGCCACCACCTCCTGGGCGACCAGGCGCAGCCTTTCGTCATGCGGCTCCTCTCGGGCCAGTTCATCACCTGGGGCGAGTTCTTCACCATGGGCCTGACCATCTTCGCCTCGCTCACGACCATCTGGCTGGCGCGGCCGGTCAAGTTCTCGCCGGCCCTGAAGTTCGTCCTGGGCTCCATCTTCGGCTTCATCATGGGGGGCGTGGCCGGGCTCATCCAGGCCAACGTGGGGTTGAACCTCGTCTTCCACAACACCCAGTGGGTGGTGGCCCTCCATGCCCACACTTTCCTCCTCACGGGCCTGGGCACCCTCCTTTTCGCCGTGATCTACGCCCTGGTGCCCATGCTGACGGGCCAGGAGTTCCGCAGCCAGCGGCTGGTGGACCTGCACTTCTGGCTGTGGATGGCCGGTTCGGTGACGATGGCCTACGCCATGGGGATGGCCGGGGCGCGGGGGATGCTGCGGCGCACCCTGTACGAGAGCACGCTGTACCAGCCCTACACCCTGGTAGGGCTCATCGGGTCGCTGACCCTCGCTGCGGGGTTCGCTGCCTTCCTCGTGAACGTCGTCCGGACCCTGGGCTGGCGGAACGTGCTGGCACTGGCCCTGCCGGAGGGGAAGTAGGGGAAAAACAGGGTGGGGTCCGAAGGCCCCACCCTGTCCCAGGGCACGCGTCAGGTCGGCGTGGCGGTGGGCTCATCCCTTGTGGATGACGATGGACCCTTACGGGGCCTCCGGCACCGACGTCATCCCCTTGAGGTCCAGAAGGAAGGGCGTCCCGCTGGGCAGAAGGATGGTCTGCACGGTGGGCGCGATCTTCTCAATGTAGCGGTAGGTGAGCAGGTGAGGGTTCTCCGCCAGAGCCTGGCTGATGAGGCGCAGGGCCTCCGCCTCCCCTTCCGCCTTGATGATGGCCGCCTTCTTCACGCCCTCGGCCTCCACCCGCTTCCGTTCCGCCTCCTGCTGCTCCTTCTGCAGGATGTACTGCATCTGCTCGGCCTGCTGCTGGGCGATCTGCTTCTGCTCAATGGAGCGCGCGTACTCGTCGGTGAAGTTCACGTTGCGGATGTCAAAGGAGAGGAGGATCAGCCCCTCCTGCTCAAAGACCTTGCGGATGTCCTCCTCAATGGCCTCCTGGATTTCCCGGCGCATGGGACCGTAGATGTCGGTCACCCGGTGCTGGGAGACGTGCAAGCGGACGATGGAGCGGATGGTCGGCCGGACGACGATGTTCTTGTAGTCGCCCCGCAGGTTGCTGTGGACGTAGGGGGCCATGGCCGGGTTGATCTTGTAGCGGGTGGAGGAGTCAATCCCCACCTGGAGCCCTTCAGAGGTGGGCGACCAGAGGGAATCGTCCCCCGCCACTTCCCCCTCGGCCGGGACCTTGGTCATGGTGTAGACCTGCTCCAACGTGCTGTAGCGGTAGACGGTCTCCACGTAGGGGATGATGAAGTGCAGGCCCGGGTAGAGGGGGGTCTGCTTGACGCCGCCGGTCACGAAGGGGTTGAAGACCACGCCCACCTCGCCAGCGTCAATGACCACCACCCCCGCGCCGAGGGTGCTGAGGGCGCTGGCTGCCACGAGGAGGATGAGCGCCACGCTGAGGGAGATGCGGGTGCCTTTCCTCCCCCGGGCGCGCGCCACCACGACGTAGACGATGTAGCCCACGAGGGCCAGCCAGAGGAGCGTGGCCAGGCCCGACAGTGCCGTTGCGATGATCATGGGAACCTCCTTAATCTCTCCGTTGGAAGGGAACGATGTTCCTTCTGAGCCAAGGATACGGGAAGGAGGCCAGGGTATCCTGACACGCGCCTCCCGGTTAAAGGACGTTTTCCCTCGGCAACGCCGCCAGTGCCAGCCGTTCGCCAGCCTCCAGGAGTGCCCTCACGGCCTCCGGCGAACGGGCTTCGGCGTAGATGCGCAGCACCGGCTCCGTGCCCGACGGCCGGATGAGGAGCCAGGCGTCGTCGGCCAGGAGGTACTTGACGCCATCCCGGTCGCTCACCGCGACCACCTCCTCCCCGGCCAGCCACTGAGGGGGATCTGCCGTCAGGCGGGCGGTCAGGTCGGCCTTGGAGAAGGGGCGGATGCGGACGTCGCGCCGCGCATAGTGGAAGGGGCCCACCTTCGCCATCAGGTCCTGGAGGAGTCCGGCCAGAGGGACGCCCGCGCAGGCCACCACCTTGGTCAGGAGGAGGCCCATCAGGATGCCATCCCCCTCCGGGATGTGCCCCTGGATGCTGATCCCTCCAGATTCCTCGCCGCCGATGAGGACGTTCTCCCGCAGCATGAGGTCGCAGATGTGGTGGAAACCCACCGGCGTCTCGTAGAGGGGGAGGCCGTAGGCCTGGGCCAGGCGGTTCACCATCTGGGTGGTGGAGACCGTTTTGACCACGGCCCCGCGCCGGCCCTGCGACTCCACCAGCCACCGCAACGCCAGGGCGAAGATGCAGTGAGGGTCTACGAAGCGCCCCTGGGCATCCACAGCCCCAATGCGGTCGGCGTCTCCGTCGGTGGCCAGGCCCAGGTCCCAGCCCCCCTCGCGCACCGCCTCGGCCAGAGGCTGCAGGTTGGCAGCGATGGGCTCCGGGTGTAAGCCCCCGAAGCCAGGGTTCATCTCCCCGTGGATCTCCCGCACCTCCACACCGGCGCTCCGGAGGAGGTCCCGCAGGTACCCCCGGCCGGCCCCGTACATGGGGTCCACCACGACCCGCAGGCCACACCCCTCCAGGCTTTCCAGGCCCACCAGGCGGCGCAGGTGGTCCAGGTAGGCGGGCAGGGGGTCAAAGCGGACGATGCGCCCCTGCCGCAGGCCCTCCTCGTAGTCTGCAAGGCGCGGCTCCCGCCCCTCGCGGACGTTCCGCTCCAGGAAGGCTTCCACCCGCTGGCACTGGGCAGGACTGGCCGCCCCTCCGTAAGGGGCTTTGAGTTTGAAGCCGTTGTAGCGAGGCGGGTTGTGGCTGGCGGTGATCATGACGCCGCCGACCGCGCCCAGGTCCCGCACGGCGAAGGAGATGGCCGGGGTGGGGGCGTCGGCCCGGCTGAGGTAGACCCGGAGGCCGTTCCCCACAAGGACCCGCGCTACCTCTATAGCATAGCGGTCCGAGAGGAACCGGGTGTCAAACCCCACCACCACAAGGGGGTCTTCCTGCTGGGCTGTCTCGCGGAAGAAGTCGGCGGCCGCCTGGGCCACCAGGCGCAGGTTGGCGAAGGTGAAGTCCTCGCTGATGACGGCGCGCCAGCCGTCGGTGCCGAATTTGATGTCCATTGTCTATGCCACCATGACGAAGATGAGGTCGTTGACATTGGTCTGGGTGGGGCCGAGGAACAGGCCATCCCCCAGGGCCTTGAAGAAGGGGTACGAGTCGTTGCGTCGGAGGTGCTCCTCCGGGTCCAGGCCCAGGGCGCGGGCCCGCGCCACCGTGCTCCCCGAGGCGATGGCCCCGGCCGAGTCGGTGGGGCCGTCGGTGCCGTCGGTGGCCAGGCCCACCACCAACACCCCTTCCCAGTCCTCCAGGGCCAGGGCCGCGGCCAGGGCCAGTTCCTGGTTGCGGCCGCCTTTCCCCTCACCCCGCACGGTGACGGTGGTCTCGCCCCCCGCCACCACGCACGCTGGCCGGGGCAAGGGCCGGCCATGGCGGGCCATCTCCTTGGCGATGCCGGCGAAGACCTTCCCCACCTCCCTCGCCTCCCCCTCCACGAAGGTGGAGAGGAGGAGGGCGTGGTAGCCCAGACGCTGGGCCTCCCGCACCGCGGCCTGGGCCGCCGCGGCGTTGTCGGCGACGACCACGTTCTGCACCCGGTGGAAGGCAGGGTCGCCGGGCTTGGGCGTCTCCGGGACCTCGCCGGCTGCGCCCCGCTCAAGCCGCTCCAGGACTGCCCGCGGGGCTCGGTCCAGCAGGCCGTAGCGGCGCAGGACCGCCAGGGCGTCCTCGTAGGTATGGGTGTCGGGCGTGGTGGGGCCGGAGGCGATGACGTCCAGGGGGTTGCCCACCACGTCGGAGAGGAGGCAGGCGATGACCGTGGCCGGGTATGCGGCGCGGGCCAGTTGCCCCCCCTTGAGGGCCGAGAGGTGCTTGCGCACGGCGTTCAGTTCGTTGATGGTGGCCCCGGCCCGCAGGAGCGCGTCGGTGATGGCCTGCTTGTCCGCCAGGGTCAGGCCGGGGGCGGGCAGGGGCAGCAGAGCCGACCCCCCGCCGGAGATGACGCAGATGAGGAGGTCATCCTCGCCCAGCGACTCGGCCAGGGCGAGCATCTGGCGCGCCCC
>JBMFPD010000042.1:0-15770 GCA_049969295.1 Anaerolineae bacterium
TTAGCGATTAGCCGTCAGCAATCAGCCGTCAGCGGTCAAAGACCTCTCCCATCCCCCCGGGGCTGCCGCAGGCGGCGGGGGTAGGGAGAGGTTGAAGCGACCTCACCCCATCCCCCACAGGGTGCAGGGGTGAGGTGTACCTCAAGGTGGAGCGGCGGACGTGGTCGCGAGCGAACGGGTGGAGGCGGGCCAGATCAGGAGCGGCCCCAGGCCCCTGGACCCCAGCCGGGACCTGGGGCAGGTCGCGGACCTGATTGAGGCCGCCTTCGGCGACGACATGGACGAAGAAGGGCGGCGCGTCCTGCAGGAGATGCGGGCCATGAGCTACATCGGCCTCCTGCTGGGGGCCCTCTCCTACGCCAGCCACGAGGTCCGGGAGACCTTCGGGGGCTACGTCTGGGAGGAGGAGGGCCGCGTGGTGGGCAACGTGACCCTCAACCCTCTGACCCCCAGCGGGGAGCGCTGGCAGATCAGCAACGTGGCGGTGGAAGAGCCCTACCGCCGCCGGGGGATCGCCCGCCGCCTCTTGGCCCTGGCCCTCACCGATGCCCGCCGTCAGGGAGGGGTGTGGGCGCTCCTCCAGGTGCGGCACGACAACGACGCTGCCCTGGCCCTCTACCGCAGCCTGGGGTTTGAAGCCCTGGGCGGGGAGACCTTCATGGCCTGGGAGGGCGCACTCCCCTTCCCTCCGGCCCCCTTGGAATCGGAGCAGCCCCTCCCTCCCAACCTTGTCCTGCGGCCCGTCCGACCGGAGGAGTGGCCGGCCGAATTGGACCTGGCCCGTGCCGCGACGCCGCCCCTCATGCAGTGGGAACGCCCCCTGCGCCCCCACCAGTTCCGACGTCCTCCCCTGCCTGGCTGGTGGGTGTCCCTCCTGCGGTGGCTCAGCGGCAAGGAGGCACACATTCTGGGGGCCTTCCAGGGGAAGGCCCTGCTCGCCCGGCTTCACCTGCGGCTGGACCGGGGGACAGCGCGGGCCTCTCTGAGGGTCCTGGTGGCCCCTGAGGCACGCGGCCAGGTGGAGCAGCCCCTCCTCCGGGAGGGGTTGGCCCTCCTGCCCAGGACCGGTCACCTCCGCATAGAAGCCCAGTTCCCTATGGAGCAGGCTGCCGTGCGGGAAGCGCTGGCGGACCTGGGGTTCCGGCACCTGCGCACCCTGGTCCACATGCGCCTGGACCTGACCCGGCGGCCCCCGACATGGGAGGGGGGATAGGGCATGGGAGGCTCGGACCCAGCGGCGGAAGGCGCACGCAAGAAGCCACAGGCCAACTTCTTCACCGTGCTCGCCCGGCGAGACTTCCGCCTCCTGTGGGTGGGGCAGTTGGTCTCGCAGATCGGCGATGCCTTCTACTGGCTGGCCCTCCTCATCACTGTCAACGACCTGACCGGCTCTACCAAGGCGATGGGGATCACGTCCGTCATCGTGACCCTGCCCGTCCTCTTCATCGGCCCGGTGGCCGGCGTCTTCGTGGACCAGTGGGACCGCCGGCGCACCTTGATCGCCTCGGACTTGCTGCGGGCGGTGCTGGTCCTCTTCTGCATCCTGGTGCGGGAGGCCCACGAGATCTGGATCTACTGGGCGGTGGGGTTCGTGGTGTCGGCAGTGGGGGCCTTCGCAGTCCCGGCGAAGAACGCCGTCATCCCCCTCCTGGTGGACGAGGACGAACTCCTCCCGGCCAACGCCCTCTCCCAGACAACCCAGACCCTCGCCTTCATCGTAGGTTCGGCCTCGGCGGGGTTTGTCATCGGGTCCATGGGCGCGCGGGTGGCCTTCGCGGCCGACAGCCTTTCCTTCCTGGTCTCGGCTCTGACCCTGTGGGCCCTTCGGGTGCCGCCGGTGCGGGAGGCGGCAGCCAAGGGCCTGCGGGCTGTGGGCCGCCAGTTCCAGGAGGGGATCGCCTTCATGGCCCAGAGCCCCACAGTGCTGGCCCTCCTGGCCGTCGGCACTGTTTTCTCCCTCGGGGTGGGGGCAGTCAACGTCCTGTGGATCCCCTTCCTGGACCGCTACTTCGGCGTCGGCCCCGAGGGGATCGGCATTGTGGACGCGAGCCAGGGGATCGGGATGCTTCTGGGTGGCTCGGTGGTGGGGAACCTGGCCAGCCACTTCCCCCACAGCGGGCTGGTCAGCGGGGGGCTCCTCATCCTAGGGGCAGTCACTGTGGCCCTGGCCCTCTCGCCCACCTTCGCCTACATCCTGATCCTGAACGGCGTCTACGGCCTGGCCCTGACCCCCATGCTCTCGGGCCTGTACACCCTCCTCCAGCGGGCGGTGCCCAACGTGAAGTTGGGCCGGGTGAACGCCGCGCTGGGGGCCCTGATGCGCCTGGCCAACGTCCTTTCCATGGCCGCGGCAGGTTGGCTGGGCGAGGCGGTGAGCATCCGGACCATCTACGTCGTCTGCGGCGGTCTGACGATCCTGTCCGGGGCGCTGGGGATGTGCATCCTCCGGGAGCCGGCCCCTGCGTTCGGAGAGGAAAGGGAACAGGGCCTCTGAAGCAGCGCGCTGAGAGGGGTAGGGGTGCACGGCCGTGCGCCCTTACCAGGCCATGCCGCGGCACGGGTGTCACGCCGGTAGGGGCGATTCGTGAATCGCCTCCTGCCGGGAATTTTCTCTGTGGTGCAACCCTGATCAAGGAGGGTGGGATGAGAAAAGGCCCGAATGGTGTGGATTGGGAGGCCCTCAGGACCTCCTTGCCGGAGATCGTGGCGGAGATGGAGCGGCACGTCCCCTACGCCTCCATCCTGGTGACCTCATCGGAGGGGCTTACCATCCGCATCAACCACCGCGAGCGACAGGTGGAGCCGGCCGACCCGCGCCAGGGCGCCGTCCTCACGGCGTGGTGCGGTGACCACATGGAGGAATGGGCGACCACCGCCCTGGACCCGGACCGCCTCTGGCGGGAGGCCTGGGAGTTCCTGCGGACGGTGCGGGTTGCCCCGGGCGGCCTCCCGGTGGACCCCGGCGAGCCCCTGGTGGCAGAGTTCGCCACCCCGGTCCAGATAGACCCCCGGACCGTGCCCCTGCGGGACAAGTTCGCCCAGTGTCAGGAGGAGCAGGCGCGGTTGGCGGCGCTGGACCGGCGCGTCCTCAACGCCGAGGTGCGCCTGCTGGAATCCCGGGAACAGAAACTCTTCTGCAACCGCCACCGCCTCCTCAGCCAGGAGATCTGCCGCATCCGTTACTTCCTCATGTTGGTGGTCCACGAAGAGGGCGAGACCGCCTATCACTGGCACACGCGCGACGGCACCGGCGGCCTGGAGATCGCCTGCGTCCCGGAGGAGAAGGTCGCGGAGTTGCGGGACGTGGCGGTGGCCCTCCTGCGGGCCGGGCGGGTGGAGCCCGGCTACTATGACTGCGTGGCCAGCCCTTCCGTGGCCGGCACCATCGCCCACGAGGCCTTCGGCCACGGCGTGGAGATGGATATGTTCCTCAAGGGGCGGGCCCGGGCAGCCCAGTACGTGGGGAAGCAGGTGGCCTCGCCCCTGGTAAGCATCCTGGACGACCCCACGGTGGAGGGGGCCTACGGCTCCTACTTCGTGGACGACGAGGGCCGCCTGGCCCAGCCCACCTACATCATCCGTGAAGGGGTCTTTGAGCGGGGCCTCACCGACCTCTACAGCGCCACCCGCCTGGGCGTCGTCCGCACGGCCAACGGCCGCCGCGAGGCCTTCTCCCACAAGGTCTACCCCCGCATGTCCAACACCTACTTCGCCCGGGGGGAGACCCCAGTGGAGGCCATCATCCAGTCGGTGGACCGGGGGATTTACCTGGACCACCTTTCCAGCGGCATGGAAGACCCCAAGAACTGGGGCCTCCAGGTGACGGCCCACTTAGGTCGCGAGATCGTCGGGGGGAAGTTCACCGGCCGCCTCTTCTCCCCGGTGGGCATCACCGGCCACGTCCCGGACGTCCTCCAGAGCATCAGCATGGTGGGGGACGACTTCGCCCTCTCCGGTGGCTGGTGCGGCAAAGGGCACAAGGAGTGGGTGCCCGTCTCCGACGGTGGGCCCCACTTCCGCTTCCGGGCCCGGCTGGGATGAGGGCTGGACCACGGCCTCACCTCACCCCTACCCCCTGGCCCCCTTCCCCTCTCCGTCCACGGAGAGGGGAAGGGGGTTGGGGGATGGGGAGAGGTCGGTCTTCCCGCGTCCCCGACTTACCAACACAAGATGCAACCGCAACTCCAGAGCGACGCGGGCCAGCGGCCTGGAGAAAGCCGTCCACGGCTCGGGCAACGAATACACGGATGAGCCCGGCGCGACCGTAAGCCATTCGTTTATTCGTTCCCCTCATTCGTTGATGGCGTCGGCAGGGCGAAAGCACCCTGGGCATCTGATCCTCGCACCTGAGCACACCGCTTCCTCAGGGCGGAGGGAGGGTCAAGGGGATCGCAAGCGCCCGGTCGGCGGCGAGGATGCGCCCTTCCGCTCCCTTGCGCGGCTGGACAGGGGCTCGCTCCAAGGTCACCGGGTCGTAGAGGCCCACCAGGATGGTGTAGCGCCCGCCCGGGAGGTCCGCAGGCAGGGGCAGCGGACGCCGGTCCAAGAGAAGGCTTCCGGAAGGCCACTGGCTGGAGGGGGACAGGCCTGCGAGGGGCGGGCCATCGTACTGGGCGACCATCTTGCCCGTCCCGTCCACCAGGTGGACGAAGGTGTGGAGGTCGCGGGAGGGGACCTGGGAAGGCAGGACTTCCCAGTACAGGCGCAGAGTCGGCCCTGCCGGGTCCGGCAGAAGGTCGTACCCCTGGAGCAGGAGGTTGGGCCCGAAAAGCGCAGGGGTGGGCACGCTCGGGCGCAGGGGCTGGTGAGGCCCAGCCTGCAGAGGCTGCACGTCCACCTGCCCCAGGGACACCAACCCCTCTTCCTCGCCAGGCACGGTGAGCCTCTCCCCGTCCTCGCGGACGAGGCCCGCGACCAGCGCGTAGGATGCAGGGGGGAGGTCAAGGGGCAGGGTGACCTTCAGGTCGTCCACCACGTAGAACCCCGGCGGCCAGACATCCGTGGGGATGGAACCGGGGTTCTGGTTCTGAGCCACCGCCCAACTCTGCTGCAGAGCCGGGGTGTAAAGGTGGAGGAAACTGTGCAGAGCCTCGGGGACCGGCACACGGGCTTCCCAGTAAAGGCGCACCCGTACCTCCCCGCCCGGCCTGGGCGAGAGGGAGGTGAGCGGGTCCCACCCCAGGAGGACCACTTCTGGCTGGTCTCCACCGCCCAGGGTCACCTGGAGGGGGTGGGACGGCTTGCACAGGGCCTCGGCCAGGGCTTCCCGCCACACCTTGTCGTGGCCACCCGCTGCAATGGCTTCCCTGGCGAGGATCAGGGTCAGAAGCAAGCCCAGGGGGAGCAGCGTGCCCTGCAAAGGGGTCCCTGGGCCTTCCGTCCCGGCTTCTAGCGGCGCCGCGGCCGGGGCTGTGCGCCCCGCGGTCTCCTGGTGGGTGCGGCACCGGCCGGCCAGCGCGACGATCGCAAGCCAGAGCACCCCGGCTGCGGTGGCCACCCCCTCGCCCCAGTGCTGCCAGGCCGTACCCTGCCATTCCAACGAAACCTGTGAGGCTCCTTGCGGGAGGTCCAGTTCCGCCAGGCCCCTGGGGCCAGGGAGGACGGGGATTCCGGAAGCCCCATCCACCCTGGCCTTCCAGGCCGGAAAGTAGTGGACGGGCAAGACGAGCAGCCCGGCTGAGAGGGAGGTCCCCTTCGTCGCTCGGAGCACGGCCCGGTGGGGCGTCTCCCAGGTCCAGTCCGCGTCCGGCGGGAGAAAAGCGGCCTCCGCCTTCTCGCCGGCAAAAGGCTCGGGCGGGGCTGCCCACTGCGGCAGGAAGTCGTTGCCGCTGGCCAGGCCCCAGATGCGGCTTTCCCGCTCGTAGGCCTGGGTGTCGGCCCCTGTGAGGCCGGCGATCGGGAGGAACGGCTGCCGGGCGAAGAGAAAAGGGCTGCTGGCGAAGCCGATGGCGAGGAGCAGGAGGGAAAGGGCGGCCCAGGGGCGATGGCCACAGGCGGCGATGGCCGCACCACCGGCCAGCGCTGCCCCCAACGTGGCCAGCCCCAGGAGCCGGCCCGGGAACTGGACAAAGGCAAGGCCGGGCAAGCGCTCCCACACCGGTGCGGTCCAGGCCAGGGTGAGGGAGAGCGGTAAGGCGGCGAGGACCAGCCCCACCGCAGCCCAGACCTGCGGGGAAGTCCAGGGAGAACGGCGCAGGGAAGAGGTGACCACGGTCAGCACGCCGCCCGCCAGGGCCAGCCAGGCAGCCCAGCCGAGGTGGTGAGGGAAGGGCGGGTTCAGGGCCCGGCTATCCAGGAGCGGCGGGGGAGCCACGAGGTCCGCCAGAGAGAGGAAATACTGGCTGTAGTGGAAGAACCCTCTCTGCAGGTTTTCCACCCGGACGAGCCCGGCGTCGCCCAGGGCGGGCACCCAGAAGAAGGCCGAGAGGCCGACGCCAAGGAGGCCAGCCAGGACGCCCCGCCGCCAGCCAGCCCAGGAACGGCGCCAGAGGGGAAGGGCCATCCAGTAGAGCCCCAGGAAGGCGGCCCCCAGCATGGCCGTGATGTTGTGGGCGAGGACCAGGAGGGCCAGGCTCAGGGGCGCGAGGAACCAGGAGCGCCCGCGCCCCTCCAGGTACAGACAGGTGAAGGCCCAGAAGACCACGGGGAGCCAGAAGAGGGCGATCAGTTGGGGGTAGTCCCCCTGAAAATAGTACTCCCGGAACAGGTGAGGTCCTGCCAGGTAGAGGGCCGCCCCTGCCCACCCCGCGGCGGGCGAGAGGAGCCGTTTGAGCCAGGCATGGACGGCCCATCCCGAGACGAGGAACAGCCCGGTGAGGACCACCTTGGCCGCCAGGTCCAGCGGCAGGGAGAGGAGGTGCAGCGGAGCCAGGAGCAGGTAAAAGAGGGGGCTGTAGTAGTGGTAGACCGGGGCGCCCAGGCCCTGGTACACCTCGGGAAGCCAGCGCGGCCAGAGGACCCCTGCCCGCCAGGCCCGGGCCATTCCCGCCGCCCGGTGGAGGTGCAGCAGGCCGTCGGCGCTGTTGGGGAGGCCGGGCTGGCCCCAAAGAGGGCCGAGGAAGAGCCAGGCCAGGAGGGACAGGAAGGCCAGAGAACACAGGGGCCATCCCCAGCACCTCTTCAGGCCTTCTCCGGCAGGTGGGCCGCCCACGACCGTTCTCTCCTCCCTCACTCCAGCCGCTTGCGGAAGCGGAGCGAGGCCACGGTGAGGAGCACCAGGCCGAACACCACCAGGGCCAGGGTCTGCTCCCTCAGGAACGTAAGCCCCACCCCCTTGAGGATGATGCCGCGGACGATGGTCAGGAGGTACGTCAGGGGAATGGCGTAACTGAGGGCCCGCAGGACGGGCGGCATGGCGGCGATGGGGAAGAGGAAGCCTGAAAGGAAGATGGACGGGAGGACCGTGAACCAGACCAGGAGCATCGCTTCCCGCTGGGTGCCGGCCAGGGTGGAGATGAGGAGCCCAAGGCCCAGCGAGGTCATGAGGGAGATGGCCGCGAGGGCCAGGAGCAGTCCCACGCTCCCGTGGATGGGGACCTTGAACCAGAAAGTCCCGATGGCCAGGACCTCCAGGAGGTCCACGAAGGCGATGGCCACGTAGGGGACCAGTTTCCCCACCACCAGTTCCGCCGGCCGGACCGGGGTGACGATGAGGAGTTCCAGCGTCCCCTGCTCCCGCTCCCGCACGATGGCCAGCGCGGTCAGCATGGTGGTGAGGACCTGCAGGACGATGGCGATGAGCCCCGGGATCATGAAGTTCGCGTTCTTCAGGTTGGGGTTGTACCAGACGCGGGTGCGCACCTCCACCCCCGTGGGCTGCATGGCGATGCCCCGCCGCGCCAGGTTCAGGGCCACCAGTTCCGCTGAGAGGGCCTGCCCCAGGGCCTGGGCCGCCGAAAGCGCACTGGTGGCCACCGTGGGGTCGGACCCGTCAATGGCGAAGCCCACCTGGGCCAGGCGGCCGGAAAGCACCGCCTCCTCGTAGCCCGCCGGGATGGAGAGGCCGGCCCGGGCCTCTCCAGCGTCAATCAGACGGGCCATCTCCGCTTCGTCCTGGACCTGGTACAGGAAGTCAAAGTACCCCGAGGCCTCAAAAGCCCGCAGGAGGGCCCGGCTGGCCGGGGTGCGGTCCCGGTCCAAGTAGGCGGTGGGGAGGTGGTCCACCTCGGTGACAGCGGCGTAGCCCAGGAGGATGAGTTGCACCACGGGGATGAGGAACATGATGACCAGGGTCCGCGGGTCCCGGAGGATGTGGAGGAATTCTTTGCGGATCACGGAGCCGATGCGATGGAGCAAGCTCTTCCCCCCTGGGAACCCCCGGCCCCCGCTCGCGGGGAGGTGGCCCTGGCCTCCAGAAAAGCGTCGGCGCGGCACGGGGAAGCCGCTCCGGGGGTGGCCCCCCCTCTAGCCCAGCGGCTCCTTGTAGATGGCGAACTTGCAGGAAGGATGCCCCATGGCCACGCACTCAAACTCTTCCACGCGGTACTCCCGGCCGGTGGCCCAGGTGATCCCCTCCCGCAGGAGGCCCACGGCGGCGTGGCAGATGGGGCGGTCGGCCTTGCGCCCCCAGCAGACCGGGCAGCGGTCTATCCCGTAGACGAAGCGGTCCTCTTCCTCCTTCACCCAACTGATCTGGTCGCTGAACTGAGTGAAGACCCGCGCCATGCCCGGGAGGCCGATCTTCAGGCGGGTATTGAGGGGCAAGAGTTTGAAGGCGGCCCCAGCCACGCCAGCCACAGCGCTGAAATCCTCGTAGGCGATGGAGAAGGCGGCCCGTGCCGCCCGGATGGCCAGGCCTCGCCCGCCTCGGGGGCCGTACATATCGTCCAGCGCCTGGTTCAGGGCGGCGAAATCGTCAAAGAGGACCTCGCGGTCCAGGTTGTTGGGGGGATAGGCCTCTATCCAGTGGTGCAGGCCAGCCAGGTTGAGGACGGCGGTCAAGCCCCGCCGCCCCATCACTTCCTCCAGGGCCAGAAGGTACGCCCGACCGATCTTGTTGGGGTAGTAGTAGCGCGGTTTCTCCTGGGGACCAGGGGTTCCCGCCTGAGGGAGGCCCTGCACCACGCCTGAGGGCTGAGGCTCTTGGGTGGGTTTCTCTTCTTGAGCAGGATCGGAAGGGATGCTCACTGGCTACCTCCTCCCCAAAGGCCGCTGCCTGCGGGTGACGCTTTCATTATAGCAGGTTTGCCCTCGCGGCACAAGAAACCGCCGAGCGCCTGTTAGAACTCTGACAGCCTTCCGGCGCGGCAGACCGTAGGGCACGCCTCCTGGCATGCCTCCGCGCTGGGAAGAGCGGTCATGGTCTCCCTTTTACAGACGAGATAGCCCTGCGGTGTTGCGGTTGTGCCCAGTTGCGGGGATCAGATGCCCAGGGTGTTTTCGCCCTGCGAACGCCATCCACGAATGAGGGAACGAATCAACGAATGGCTTGCGGTCGCGCCGGGCTCATCCGTGTATTCGTTGACCGATTCGTTGACGGCTCCCTCCAGGCCACTGCACCGCGCTGCCCCTGGAAATGCGGAGCGGGCAACACATGCGCCGCCCCTACCAGAAGTTGCGAATCCACCAGCATGAGATAGAACCGGGCACGTCCGGTGGGACCTGCAACGTCCGCCCGCTCCGGTTGACGCCCCGTTCCCTCCCATGCTACAATTTTCCAGGCCCAACCGCAACAAGGAGCGTTTCGCATGAACGACACCATCGCCCAGATCATGGTCCTTCCCACGGAAGAACTCAAGGCGCGGAGCCGGGTCCCCCTCATCGTCCTGCCGGACGCGGAGGCCGTCCACCAGCACTTTGCCCGCTCCGTCGCCGATGAGATCAAGGCTCACAACGCCAGGGGGGAGCCGACGGTCCTCATCCTGCCGGTCGGCCCTGTCCGCCAGTACCCCCTCCTCCTCCAGATCACCCACCAGGAGCGCATCTCGTGGAAGAACGTCTTTGTCTTCCACATGGACGACTACCTGGACTGGCAGTGCCGACCCATCCCCAGGGACCACCCCCTTTCCTTTGAGGGGTTCATGTGGCGCAACTTCTACGGCCAGATGGACCCGGACCTGGCCATCCCCCCGGAGCAGGTGGTCTTCCCCTCCCCCTTTGACCTGGACGGCCCCCGCCAGAAGATGGATGCCCTGGGCGGGGTGGACACCTGCTACGGCGGCATCGGGGTCCACGGGCACCTGGCCTTCAACGAACCACCCATCTCCCGCTACTACGAGGTCTCGCCAGAGGAATTCAAGCGCTCCCGCACCCGCATCGTCTGGATTGAGCCAGAGACGGTGGTGATGAACTCCATCCGCAACCTGGGGGGCAACACCACTGCCTTCCCACCCCTGGGCATCACCCTGGGGATGGGCGACCTCCTGAGCGCCCGGCGGATGCGCTTCTACTGCCCTGGCGGGGAGTGGCAGCGGATGGCCCTGCGCATGGCCTGCCTGGGAGAGCCCAGCGTGCGCTATCCCTGTACTTTCCTGCAGGAACACCCGGATGCAGCCCTCATCGCCGACCAAGTGACAGCCGCGCCTTCACCGCCCAGCCTGTGGTAGGGGTTCTTGCCCCGAGGGGCGCGAAGCATTAGGGAGAGGAGAGGGGCAATGCGCGTCATCGTGACCGGAGGGACGGGGTTGATCGGCCGGGCCCTTTCCGAGAGCCTGGCCACGGAGGGACACGAAGTCATCGTCCTGAGCCGCGACCCAGCCCGTGCCCAGGACCTGCCAGAGGGCGTCCAGGCCGTCCGCTGGGATGCCCGGACCGCCGAGGGATGGAGCCACCTGGCCGACGGTGCTGGGGCCATCGTCAACCTGGCCGGCGCGAGCATCGCCGGCGAGGGCCTTCTCCCCAAACGGTGGACCCCGGCGCGCAAGGACCTCATCCGGCGGAGCCGCCTGCAAGCGGGGCGCGCGGTGGTGGAGGCCGTGGCCCGGGCCAGGGCCAAGCCGCGGGTGGTCATCCAGGCCTCGGGCATCGGCTACTACGGTCCCCGCGGCGACGAGGTGGTCACGGAAGCGGAGCCGCCAGGGCGCGACTTCCTGGCCCGCGTGGCCCTGGAGTGGGAGGCCTCTACGGCCCCGGTGGAGGAGTGGGACGTGCGCCGGGCCGTGATCCGCACCGCCGTCGTCCTCAGCCGAACGGGCGGCGTGCTCCCCCTGATGCTCCTGCCCTTCCGGTTCTTCGTGGGCGGACCCCTGGGGAACGGCCGGCAGTGGATCTCCTGGATCCACATCGCCGACGAAGCGCGGGCCATCCGCTTCCTGATGGAGCGGGAGGACGCCCGGGGGCCCTTCAACCTGACCGCCCCCAACCCTGTGACCAACCAGGAATTCAGCCGCGTCGCCGGCCGGGTCCTCCGGCGGCCTGCCTCTGTGCGGGCCCCGGCCTTCGCCCTGCGCCTGGCCCTGGGGGAACTGGCCACCCTCCTCCTGGACGGGCAGCGGGCCGTTCCCAAGCGGCTCCAGGACCTGGGGTTCGCCTTCCAGTTCCCGGACCTGGAGGGGGCGCTTCAGGACCTCGTGGCCTGAGGCCCGGCGGGGAGGGAAGGCCGTGCGGTACCGCAAGTTCGGCCCGCTGGACTGGCAGGTCTCGGCCCTGGGCTTCGGGGCCATGCGGCTGCCGGTGATAGACCGGGACCCCAGCCGCATCCACGAACCCGAGGCCACGGCCATGCTCCACTACGCCATTGACCACGGCGTCAACTACGTGGACACCGCCTACGCCTACCACGGGGGCATGAGCGAGCCGTTCCTCGGCCGGGCCCTCCAGGGCGGCTACCGGGAGCGGGTGCGGCTGGCCACCAAACTCCCCTCCTGGCAGGTGGAGAGGGCGGAGGACTTTGACCGTTACCTGGACGAGCAACTGGAGCGCCTCCAGACGGAGTACGTGGACTTCTACCTCCTGCACAACCTGAACGCCAGGGTATGGGCCAAACTGCGGGACCTGGGGGTGCTGCGCTGGGCCGAACGGGCCCTGGCCAGCGGACGCTTCCGCTACTTCGGCTTCTCGTTCCACGACCGGTATGAGGTCTTCCGGGAAATCGTGGACGCCACGGACCTCTGGACCCTGTGCCAGATCCAGTACAACTACATGGACGAGCACAACCAGGCCGGCCGGCAGGGGCTCCAGTATGCGGCGAGCAAGGGCCTGGCCGTGGTGGTCATGGAGCCCATCCGCGGGGGCAGCCTGGCCCGCAACATCCCGCCGCAGGTGCAGGCCATCTGGGATGAGGCCCCGGTCCGGCGCACCCCAGCCGAATGGGCCCTCCTGTGGGTGTGGAACCACCCGGAGGTCTCGGTGGCCCTGAGCGGCATGAGCACCATGCGCCACGTGATGGAAAATGTGGCCAGCGCGGATCGCTCGGGCCCTGGCACCCTGACGGAAGAGGAACTGGCCCTCATCGCCCGGGTGCGGGATGCCTACCTGGGCCTGCGGCCAGTCCCCTGCACCGACTGCGGCTACTGCCAGCCCTGCCCTCAAGGGGTCAACATCCCCCGCATCTTTGAGATCTACAACGACGCCTTCATGTACAACTACCCGGACCGGGCGAGGGCCTTCTACACCTGGCTGCGTGCCGACGAGCGGGCGGACCAGTGCGTCGCTTGCGGCGAGTGCCTGGAGAAGTGCCCGCAGCACATCGCCATCCCGGACCTTCTGGAGGAGGCCCACGCCTTCCTGACTTCAGAAGGGGGGCCATGACCGAGAGGATGGGGCATCCTGAAAGGCCGCTCCCAAAAGCCTCCCCGGAGTTGCAAAACATCTGGTCCTGCATATAATGTGCGAGCCGTACTTGTCAAGGAGGTCTGCCATGAACATCAAAGTCCTGGGGAGCGGCTGCCCAAAGTGCAAGAAACTGGAGGCGATCACCCGCGAGGTCGTGCAGGAACTGGGCCTGGAGGCCGAGATTGAGAAGGTGACCAACTTCGCCGAGATCATGAAGTACCCCATCCTGGCCACGCCGGCCCTGGTCGTCAACGAGAAGGTCGTCTGCTTCGGGTATATCCCCACCAAGGATGAGGTCAAGGCCTGGCTGAAGAACGGCCACCAGCAGTGACCTGTTGACCCTGTGCAGCACGGCTCTGCGGCATGGGCAGGCAAGGCTGTGCTGCACAGACCCGGAGCGCCGGACGGCGCGTTTTTTCAGGCCCCTTATATCAAAGGAGGTTTATGTACGAGACCCGTGCGCCGCAAACCCTGGAGGGGCAAGCCCCTCTGGGGCACCCCACCCCCCTCACCGAGGCCGACCTGGCACTCCTCGCCCGGGGATTGCGGGCCATGGCCCACCCAAACCGCCTGCGCATCCTGGCCCTCCTGGCCGAGGGCGAGATGTGCGTCTGCGACATCACGGAGGGCCTGGGCATCTCCCAGCCCCTGGCCTCGCACCACCTGCGGGTGCTGAAGGAGGCCGGCCTGGTCCGGGACCGGCGGGACGCCCAGTGGGCCTACTACCGCCTGGATGTGGAGGCCCTGCGCCGGTTCCACGCCGCCTGCGCGCGTCTCTTCGGCGAGGCCTGGGAATCCCCTGGCCGCGTTTCCGCGCCAGGAGTGCGGACGTGCCCCCCTCGCCATGCTGAGCCCCGCCGGACCCGGCACACGGGCCGGGAAACCGTCAACCGCCCCTGAACCACACTTTGTTTGAGGAGGACTCTGCACCATGACCGAGCACGTGACCACAAGACCTGCGGAAGCGCGGGCTGCCGTTGCGCCCCGCAAACTCTCCGTTCTGGACTGCTTCCTCACCCTGTGGATCTTCCTGGCTATGGCCCTGGGGATCGGCATCGGGTACTTCCTACCAGGAGTGACCCAATGGGTGGCTGGGCTGCAGGTGGGCACGACGTCTGTGCCCATCGCCATCGGCCTGATCCTGATGATGTACCCACCTCTGGCGAAGGTGCGATACGAAGAGATGGACCGGGTGTTCCGCAAGCCGAAGCTCCTGGCCTTCTCCCTGGCCATGAACTGGATTGTGGGCCCGCTGGTGATGTTCGGGCTGGCCATCCTGTTCCTCCGGGAGTACCCGGAGTACATGGTCGGGGTCATCCTGGTAGGGCTGGCCCGTTGCATCGCCATGGTCATCGTCTGGAACGAACTGGCCGGCGGAGACCGGGAACTGGCCGTGGGGTTGGTGGCCTTCAACGCGGTGTTCCAGGTGCTCTTCTACGCCGTCTACATCTGGCTCTTCATCACCTTCCTGCTGACGCGCCTGGGGCTGGTGGAAGGCCTGAACGTGGCCGTCTCCATGGCTGAGGCGGCCAAGACGGTGTTCATCTACCTGGGTATCCCCTTCCTGGCCGGCCTGATCACCCGCTTCAGCCTGATCCGGTGGAAGGGCCGAGAGTGGTTTGAAACCAGGTTCGCCCCGAAGATCAGCCCGGTTACCCTGGTGGCCCTCCTGTTCACCATCATCGTCATGTTCTCCCTAAAGGGAGAATACATCGTGCAACTGCCGATGCACGTGGTGCGGGTGGCCATTCCTCTCCTGGCCTACTTCCTGTTGATGTGGTTTGCGGCGTTCTTCACGGCGCGCTGGTTGGGGGCCTCGTACCCGGAGACGACGGCTGTCTCGTTCACAGCCGCCAGCAACGACTTTGAACTGGCCATCGCCGTAGCTGTGGCCATCTTCGGCATCAACTCTGGCCAGGCTTTCGCCACGGTGATCGGCCCTCTCCTGGAGGTGCCCGTGTTGATCCTCCTGGTCAACGTGGCCCTGCGGTTCCGGCGCGCCCTGACCTACCGAGGCGCGACGGAGGGTTGATGTTCCGCTGTGCCCTCTTCCCGACGGACTTTTCGGCCTATGCCACCGCCGTAATGGACTGCCTTCCCGAATGGAAGGCCGCCGGCTTGCAGGAGGTGCTGCTCCTGGGCGTCATCCGCCCCGCCGAGGTGCCCTTGGGTGGCTCGCTGGACCAGGACATCCTGGAGGAGGTGCGGTGGGGCGCCGAGCAGCGCCTCCGCATCGCCCGGCAGGCCCTGGAAGGACAGGGGCTTATCGTGCGCACGCGGCTGGAGGTGGGGCCTCCAGCCTCCGTCATCGTGAAGGTGGCGGAAGAGGAGCGCGTGGACCTGATCATCATGGGGGCGCAGGGCAAGAGCCTGGTGCAGGAACTCCTGCTGGGGAGCGTCGCCCACCAGGTGGTGCGGACCGCCCCCGTGCCCGTCCTGGTGGAAAAGTTTGACGTGATCCGGCACCTGGGCCACGTGGAGTGCCGACGGCGCTGCGCCCGCACCTTCCACCGGGTGCTCCACCCGACCGACTTCTCCCCGTGCGCGCATGCCGCGTTCCAGGTGGTCAAGCGACTGCGGGCTGCGGGCACAGAAGAGGTCATCCTCCTGCACGTGCAGGACGAGCGGGTGATGGCCCGCCGCCCGCCGGAGCAGGTAGCCGAGTTTGACCGGGAGGACCTGGCGCGCCTGGAGGAGATGCGCAGGGCCCTGATCCTCTACGGCATCCCGCAGGTCAAAGTCCTGCTGCGCCACGGCATCCCCTTTGTAGAGAGCCTGCGGGTGGCCGAGGAGGAAGACGTGTGCCTCATCGTCCTGGGGTCGCGCGGCCGCAGCCCCGTAGCAGAACTCTTCACCGGCAGCACCTTTGAGAACGTGGTCCGCCAGAGCCACAGGCCCGTCCTCGTGGTGCGGGGAGCCCAGTGCTAGGGAGAGGGCTTTCAGAGTATGGAAAAGGCCGGCCCCTGGGTGGGGGCCGGCCTCTCTTCGCACCAGAAGGGGGGCCGGATCAGTACTCCGGCGGCGGCGCAGCCGGCTTCTCCTTCTCCGGAATCTCCGTC
>JBMFPD010000043.1:0-15726 GCA_049969295.1 Anaerolineae bacterium
GGGGCGTAGTGGATGATGAGCTGCGGGCGCTGCGCCGGCGTGCCCCACTCGCGGGCGTAGAAGGCATAGGTCACCGTCAAGCCCGACCCGATGAGCAGGACTCCCTCGTTCCCACCGGGGTTATCCACCCAATCCTGTACCGCAGCGGTGATGTCAATGTCCACATAGGTCATGGTCGGGGTCATGAGGCTGCTGCCGGCGGGCGTGAACTCCCGGTCGCCCGGCCCTTCCAGCCCGGGAGCGGCCCACGGGACCCCTGTCTGGGCTTCGTTCCAGGTGGACGAGAGTTCTGCCCAGTAGCGCCGCACCTGGTAGGCGGTGATGGTGATGTTCCGGTTCTCCGTGGGCGTGGAGTATTGGTAGAGCCGCAGGACGGCCGAGGCGATGTAGGAACCCGGCGGGATGCCCGTCAGGTCAAACCAGAGGAGCATCCGCTTGGACCCCGTGGAGCGGAGGTGCATGTACCACAAGTAGCCGAAGTTGGTCGCCGGCTCGTACTGGCGGATGTGGGTGTCCTTCTGTGCCGTGAGGACGACGACCTCCGTGGTGGGCGTCGGGGTGGGGGTCCGGGTGGCCGTCGCCGTGGCCGTGGGCGTGGCTGTATCGGTCGGCGTGGGCGTAACGGTGGCGGTGGCCGTGGCGGTCCCCGTCTGAGTAGGCGTGGGCGTGATGGTGGGCGTGTCGGTGATGGTCGGCGTGGGCGTGACCGTCGGCGTGGGGGTCACTGTCGGGGTCGCCGTGGCGGTGGCCGTGGCGGTGTGGGTGGGTGTGGCGGTGGGCGTGGGCGTCGGCCCCAACGTGTAGTAGATGATGAGCAACGGTTGCTGCGCCGGCGTGCCCCACTCGCTGGTGTAGAAGGAGTAGGTCACCGCCAGCCCCGACCCGATGAGCAGGAAGCCGTGGTTCCCGCCAGGGTTGTCCACCCAGTCCTGGACCGCCCCTGTGACATCAAACTCCACCTGCGTCATGGCCGGGGTGATCTCGCCGCTGCCTGCGGGTGTGAACTCCCGATCGCCCAGGCCATTGCAGCCCGGGCTCACCCAGAGCACCCCGGTCTGGGCCTCGTTCCAAGTGGCCTCCAGTTCCGCCCAGAACCGCCGTACCTGGTAGGCGGTGATGGTCATGTTGCGGTTCTCCGAAGGGGCCGAGGACCGGTGCAGGCGCAGGGTCGCCAGGACGATGTGGGAGCCGGGCGGCAGGCTGCTCAGGTCAAAGCGGACCAGGGCGCGCTTCGCGCCGGTGGAGCGGATCTGCATGTACCAGAGGTAGCCGAAGTTGGTGGTGGCTTCGTATTCGTGGATGTAAGTATCCTTCTCGGCCAACACGACGGCGATAAGAGGTGTGGGGCTCGGCGTGGGCGTGGGGGTGGGGGTGCGCGTGGGCCGCGGCGTGCGGGTGAAGGTGGCGGTGCAGGTGGGCGACGGAGGGGCAGTCGGCGAGAGGGTCGCTGTAGGCGGTTCGGCGAGAGGTGTGGGGGTCCAGGTCCATGCTGGGGATGGACCAGGGTCTCCAGCGGGCAGGGCTACGCCGGTCCCTCCCCCTGGCCCTACCAGGTGGGAGCACCCGCCACACATCAGAATGACCCCCACCACGAAGATCCACGTGAGGAGGCGCGACTTTCGGGCGTGCCGGGCGTCTCTACTCATGGACAAGGGCTGCTCCTCAGGGGAGATTCATGCATGACTCGTAAGGAGATCGGCGTCGTTCGCCCTCCTGATGGGATTTGCGATCTCTTGGCCGCTGAGTCCGGGGGTGAAGCATGAACGCGGAGGTCCCTCAGTCCCTCCTGTTGGTGGGGGCAGACCCGGCCGGCACGGAGCCCCTGCTCCGGTACCTCCTGGCCGAGGGATATGCCGTGTCGGTAGCCCATTCCCTGCGGCGCTCCCTCCAATCCCTGAAAGAAGAGCCGGTGGCCCTGGTCATCCTGGACGCCACGCACGTCAGCCCCCTGCTGGAGCCCTGGGGCCTCTTCCGGGAGGGAAGCGCCCTGGCCGACGTCCCCTGGCTCCTCCTCGTCCGGGACCGTCTGGAAGTGCAGCGGGCCCTGGCGCTGGGGGCGGCCGATGCCCTGGTGCCCCCCCTGCACCTGGGGGAGGTGCAGGCGCGGGTCCGGGCCATCCTGCGCCGGCGCGCCGGAAGCCCAGCAAAGCGGCGCAGCCACCTCTACGTGGACCGCGACCTCCTCATTGACCTGGAATCGGGCGAGGTCTGGGCGCGGGGCGAAAAAGTGGCCCTCACCCCCCGGGAGCGCGCCCTCCTGCTCGCCCTGGCGCGCCGGGCCGGGCAAATCCTTTCCCCGGAGAGGCTCATCTGGATCGCCTGGGGAGAGCCTGCCGCAGAGAGCCGACGCCCCCTCCTGAAGCAGTGCATCTGGCGGCTGCGCCAGAAGGTGGAGCGGGACCCCCGAAAGCCGGCCCTGATCATCACCCACCGCGGCGAGGGGTACGAACTCCGGCGCACCTGGCCCGGGGAGGGCGCGTAGCCTCCTCACGCCTCCAGCCCTCCCCAAGGGACCGCCTGAGGCCGCTTCGTGGGCTCCGGCTCCTGCACCAGAAGGCCCAGCGCGGCCACGGCCACCAGGAACCCCACGTAGTTCTCGTTCAAGAAGCGGGAGAAGAAGAGGACGACGAAGAGGAGCGCCGCGTACCCCAGGAACATCCGGCCCAGGGAGTTCTCGCGGAACTGGCGCCCCAGCGACCAGAAGAGCACCGGCACCCCAAAGGCCACCTGTAGGGTCCAGAAGGGGAAGTATCCCATGCGGTCCGGGAGGACGCCCACCCCTAGGAGAAGGGTGGAGAGCCCCCAGCCGCGCACTTGGTAGGGGATGGCCGAGGTCCCACTGGACCACCCCCACATGTCGTCCCACAGCGCCCCTGGGCTCCAGACGAGGTAGGGGAGCATCAGCCCTCCGAAGGCGGCCAGGGCCGGCCACCCCCGCCGCACGATGCGGCGGACGATCTCGTCCCATGCGATGGGCCTGGCCGACGTCGCCTCCCCGGCCAGGTAGAGGGCGTAGAAGGGCAGGATGAACCAGGCCGTGGGCTTGCTGGCGCAGGCCAGACCGCAGCACAGGCTAGCCCAGCCATACCGCCGCTTTTTCAGGAGCCAGAGGGCCAGCACCAGCCAGAAGAGGACGAAGACGTCGTTCTGCCCGAAGATGACGTCGCTCGCCATGATGGGGTTGAGGCCCAGGAGCATCACCAGGGCGGGTGTGGCCCGGGGGTGGTCCGAAAGGCGGGAGGCCAGCCCGAGGAGCAGGGCGAACAGGAGGAGGTACAGGACCCGCTGGTCGTACCAGCCCAGAAGGCCCTGCCCCAGCGCGTACAGAGGGGCGGAAGCGATGAAGGTCCAGGGCCCGTATGGGTAGTGGCACAGGGCCGTGTGGTATTGGATGCCCCACCCGGCCAGGGGGGTCGCGGTGTAGTCCTCTACGTAGGGGTTGCGCCCCTGGAGGAAGAGGGCCGTGGCGGCTTCCGTCTGGATAACGCCGCCGTCGTGGGAGTAACTGGCGGGCCCGGCTACCGTGCGCAGGGCCATTAGGCGCACGGTGGGGAGGGCGATCACCAGGAAGACGATGGCCCCCACCAGAGCCCCTTTGGCCCGTTGCGCCCGTCGGGGGTTGCGTTCCGCCCAGCAGGCGTCGGCCCACCCGTAGAGGCCGAAGCAGGCGAACGCCAGCGCGATGGGCACTAAGAGGGTCAGGTCCGTGGGCCAGTCAAAGAAGCGGTCCGGCCCCAGGGCGGCCAGCCAGGCCCCCACGAGGGGGAGGCGTGCCAGGTTGGCGCGGTGCCACTCCCCCGGGAAGACAAGTTCGGCCAGCGTGTCTATGCGGGCCCTCGCCGCCAGGAGCAAGAGGAGCAAGTAGATATCCCACGAGCGCCACCGCCTGTCCATAGCGAGGGCGATTATACCGGCATTGCCCTGGCGGTGCAAGGGAGCGCGTGGGGCGTCCCGGTCCTATCTCGTGCTGGTGGATTCGCGGCCACCGCATAGCCCTCTGCGCCAGGAAGGACGGTTGTGCGCTCTGTTGTAAGGATGGACGGATGTCCACCTTGCCAGGGGCAACACGCTCTAGCGGCCTGGAGCAAGCTGTCAACGAATCGGTCCACGGGTACACCAGTGAGCCCGGCGCGACCCCAAGCCGTTCGTTTATTCGTCCCTTTCCTTGCCAGCGTTTTCTTGCAGGGTTTGACAGCCTCCCCCCTTCACCTTATAATGCAGGTAGCGGGTGGATTCAGAGCGAGAGGAGAGGAAGATGGGGCTTCTGGAGCAACTCAACGAGGACCTCAAGGAAGCCTTGCGGGCCCAGGACCAGTTGCGCAAGGACACCATCCGGATGGTCAAGGCAGCCATCCGCAACGCTGAGGTGGAGCGCGGCCGTGCCCTGGAGGAGGGCGAGATCCTGGAGATCATCGCCAAGCAGGTCAAACTGCGTCGGGAGGCCCTGGCCGACTTCCACCGCGGCGGACGGCACGACCTGGTGCGCCAGTACGAAGGCGAGGTGACCATCCTGGAGGGCTACCTCCCCCGCCAGATGAGCCGCGAGGAGATCGTGCAGGCTGCCCGTGAGGTCATCGCCGAACTGGGGGCCGAAGGCCCCAGGGCTGTGGGGCCCGTGATGCGGGAACTGATGCAGCGCTTGCGTGGCCGGGCCGACGGCAAGGTGGTCAACGAGGTGGTGAAGGAACTCCTCGCGGGATAGGCTGGGGCTCTTCTATTCCGCGGTTGTGCCGCAGACGCCGGGCTCAGGGTAGAGACCATGAAATGGAGGCTGGAAAGGAGGAAAGGGGCAGGTCGCCGGGGTCCGCACCCCACCAGGGATGCGGGCCGGAGCCGGGTGCTGCGCGCCGTCCTCTTCGGCCTCCTCTTCATCGTCCTCTCCACCGGCGCGCTAGTCATGCGCTTCCCACCGGGGGGGCAGGTCACCCTCTCCGTGGGCGACGTCAGCCCCACGGATATCCGCTCCCCCCGCCAGCGCACCTTCATCAGCGAGGTCCTCACCCAGCGGGCCCGTGCCGAGGCCGAGGCTTCCGTGCCCGACGTCTACGACCCCCCAGAGAAGCGGGTGGCGCGACAGCAGATTGACCGCGCCCAGGAGATCCTGGCCTACATAGACGCGGTGCGGCGGGACCCCCTGGCCACGGATGAGGAACGGCTCGCCTACCTCAAGGCCATCGCCGACGTGCCCCTGGACGACGAGGTGGCGTCCGACATCCTGGGCCTCTCCGAGGCGGCCTGGCAGCAGGTCTCCGAAGAGGTCCTCCGCGTGCTGGACCTGGTCATGCGGGAGGAGATCCGGGAGACCTGGCTGGAGGACAAGCGGCGCACGGTCCCGGCCCGGGTGAGCCTGGCCCTGGACGAGACCCAGACGGACGTGGTGGTGGCCCTGGTGCGGGGCCTGATGCGGCCCAACAGTTTCTACAACGCGGCCAAGACCGCCGAACTGCGCCGCCAGAAGGCCGAAAGCGTGGAGCCAGTGAGCCGGACCATTGAGGCTGGCGAGGTCATCCTGCGGGCCGGCGACCTCGTGGACGAACTGGATGTGGAGGCCCTGGACGCCCTGGGCCTGCGGGAGTCGGAACTGAACTGGCAGGAGGTGGCCCGGGCCGCGGCGTTCCTGGCCCTCATCACCCTCCTGGGATGGCTGTACCTGGGGCGGACCTACCCCCAGGTGTGGGACAGCCTCCCCCAAGCCACCCTGCTGACCGTCCTCCTGGTCGCCTTCGTCTTCCTGGCCAAGGTGATGGTCCCGGGCCACGTGGTCCTCCCGTACCTCTATCCCCTGGCCGGGCTCTCCCTGCTCCTGGGGTCCATGCTCCGCCTGGAGGCAGGGGTGACCGGCGCGCTGATGCTCACCCTCGTGGCCGGGTACCTCTCGCAGGGGTCGCTGGAGGTCACGGTCTACCTGCTGACGGGGGGGATCCTGGCCCCCCTGAGCGTGCGGCGCGTGGGGCGCCTGAACAGTTTCCTCTGGGTGGGCGTCTACGTGGCTCTGGCCCAGGGGGCGGCTGTGCTGGCCTTCCGCCTCCCCACGGGGAACTACGACTGGCTGGGCCTGGTGACTCTGCTGGCCGCGGGTGTGGCCAACGGCGCCCTTTCCTCCAGCCTGACCCTCCTGGGGATGTTCCTCCTGGGGAGCCTCTTCCAGGTCACCACCCCCCTGCGCCTCATGGAACTGGCCCGCCCGACCCATCCCCTCCTCAACCAGTTGCTCATGAAGGCACCCGGCACCTACAACCACACCCTCCTCATCAGCAACCTGGCGGAGCAGGCAGCCGAGGCCATTGGGGCCGATGCCCAACTGGCCCGCGTGGGGGCCTACTACCACGACATCGGCAAGACCCTGCGCCCCTACTTCTACGTGGACAACCAGTTTGACGGCGCCAACGTCCACGAACAGCTGGACCCCCAGACCAGCGCCCAGATCGTCATCAGCCACGTCACCGATGGCCTGGAACTGGGCCGGAAGTACCGCCTGCCGAAGCGGGTGCTCGCTTTCATCCCGGAGCACCACGGGACGATGCTCGTCCGCTACTTCTACAACCAGGCCTGCGAGGAGGCTGGCGGGTGCGAGAACGTGGACGAATCCCTCTTCCGCTACCCGGGCCCCAAGCCGCAGAGCAAGGAGACGGCCATCGTCATGCTGGCCGATGGGTGCGAGGCCCTGGTGCGGAGCGAGCACCCCACCACCCCTCAGGAAGTGGATGCTCTGGTCCGGCGCATCATCCACGAACGGATTGAAGATGGCCAGCTGGACGAGTGCGACCTGACCATGAAGGACCTGGACGAGATCCGGCGGGCCTTCGTAGGGGTGCTCCAGGGGCTCTACCACCCGCGCGTCCGGTACCCCAGGGTGCCGGAGCCCCCCAGGGAAGCGCCGCACCCCGCCCCTGCCGAAGCGCCGGATCCCCTGGCTCAGGAGGAAGGCCGCCGTGGAGGATGAGGGACCCCCTGTGGGTGTGGAGATCGCGGTGCTCATCCCGCCGCTCCTGGCCGGGAAGGTGGAGCCTTCCTTCCTCCGGAAAGCGGCCCGCGCCGCCCTGGGTGCGGCCGGCTTTTCCGGCCCGGGGGAGATGGCCGTGGTCCTGACGGACGATGCCGAAATCCAGGCCCTGAACCGCCGCTACCGGGGTGTGGACGAGCCCACGGACGTCCTGGCCTTCGCCGAGTCGGAGCCGACGGGGCCGTTCGTCACCTCTCCGGAGGGGGAGTGCTACCTGGGGGAAGTCTTCGTCTCCCTGCCCCGGGCCGAGGAGCAGGCCCAGGAGGAAGGCCATTCGGTGGAGGAAGAACTGGCGCTCCTGGTGGTGCACGGCACGCTGCACCTTCTGGGCTACGACCATGAGACGGAGGAGGAGAGGGCCGAGATGTGGGCCCTCCAGGAGCGGGCCCTGAGGGCGGTGGGGTATTGAGAGTGTCCTCACGGAGGTATGCCATGGCCGAAACATCCCAAATCACCATCCGCTGGCTGGACCGCCTCCGCTTCCAGGCCGAGGACAGGGCCGGCCACACCATCCTCATGGACACTTCGGAAGAGCACGGCGGAGGGACCGCCTTCCGCCCCACAGACCTCCTCCTGGTGGCCCTGGCTGGCTGCACCGGCATGGATGTCATCTCCATCCTCCAGAAGAAGCGCCAGCCAGTGCAGGGGTTTGAGGTCGTCGTGCGCGGCCAGCGCGCCGAGGAGCACCCCCGCAAGTTCCTGCACCTGGAGGTGGAGTACGTGGTCTACGGTGAGCAGGTGGACCCCGCAGCCGTGGAACGGGCCATCCAACTTTCCGTGGAGAAGTACTGCTCAGTGCACGCCAACCTGGCCCCGGGGACGGAGATCTCCCACCACTACCGCATCGTCCCGGCGCCGGAGGCCCGCTGAGCACGACAGATGCCAACCCATTCACACACAAGGGAGGGGATACCGTGGAAGTGAACGTGAAGACCGGTCCGATCCAGGAGCAGGTGTCGGACCTCATCGTGGTGAACCTGTTTGAGGGGGTGGAAGCGCCTGGCGGCGCGACCAGAGCCGTGGACGAGGCCCTGGGCGGCCGCATCCGCCAGGTGCTCCAGGCCGGCGATTTCAAGGGGAAGAAGGGGGAACTCCTGGTCCTCTACCCCGGGGACGCGCTCCCGGCCAGGCGGGTGCTGGTGGCCGGCCTGGGGCCGCAGGAGAAGTTCAACCTGGAGGTGGCGCGTCAGGTCTCGGCCAAAGTGGCCCAGAAGGCACGGGAACTGGGCGTCCGGGGCTACCACACGGTGGTCCACGGCGCGGGCCAGGGCGGTCTGGAGGTGGCCGAGGCAGCCCAGGCCCTGGTGGAGGGGGCCATCCTCGGCCTCTACCGCTTTGAGGAGTACAGGACCGCGGACGAGGCCAAGGGGAAGCAGGTAGAGGAACTCACCCTGGTGGAGTTTGACGAACAGCGGGCCACCCAGATCGCCCTCGGCGCGCAGGTCGGCCGGACCGTCGCCGAAGCGACCTGCTTCGCCCGCGACCTCGTCAACCAGCCCCCCTCCGCCCTGACGCCGCGCATCCTGGCCACCCGCGCCCAGAAGATGGCCGAGGAGCATGGCCTTCAGTACAAGGTGCTGGACGAGAACCGGATGCGGGAACTGGGCATGGGCGCGCTCCTCGGGGTGGCCCGCGGCAGCGACGAGCCGCCCCGCTTCATCGTCGTGGAGCACAACGCCGACCGCCAGGACCTGCCCACGGTGGTCCTGGTGGGCAAGGGGATCACCTTTGACTCCGGGGGTCTCTCCCTGAAGACCCCCGAGGCCATGCGCACGATGAAGGGCGACATGGCTGGCGCGGCGGCCGTGCTGGGGGCCTTGCGCGCCGCGGCGGACCTGGGCATCCCCCTGCACGTGGTGGGCCTGGTGCCGGCCACGGAGAACATGCCCAGCGGCAAAGCCTACAAGGTGGGCGACATCCTGCGGGCCATGTCGGGCAAGACCATTGAGATCATCAACACCGATGCCGAGGGCCGCCTCATCCTGGCCGACGCCCTGGCCTACGCCGCCCAGTACAAGCCCGAGGCCGTGGTGGACATCGCCACCCTGACGGGGGCCTGCATGGTGGCATTGGGCCGGGAAGCCGCGGGCCTGATGACGGAGGACGACGACCTGGCCCAGCGCCTGACGGCTGCAGGCGAGGCCACCGGCGAGCGGCTGTGGCGTTTGCCTTTGTGGGAGGAGTACCGCTCCTACATTGAGAGCGACGTGGCTGACATGCGCAACACGGGCAAGGAGCGCTGGGGAGGGGCCATCACCGCGGCCATGCTCCTCAAGGAGTTCGCCCAGGGGTACCGCTGGGCCCACCTGGACATCGCCGGCACGTCCTTCGTGGAGGACAGCAAAAACCCCTACCGCCCCGCCGGTGGGAGTGGCTTCGGCGTGCGCCTCTTCGTGCAGTTCCTGCGGGATTGGGCATAGGCTCCGACTATCCAACCTCACCCCAACCCCCTGGCCCCCTTCCCCTCTCCGGCTCGGAGAGGGGAAGGGGGTGGGGGATGGGAGAGGTCCCTCCACCCTCTTCCCGGTCGCTCCTACTGCTTTCCCTTGCGGCGGCGGGCCGTCCGCGTGTACAGGGGGAGGAGCAGGGGCATCATCGCCTCCTCCAGGGCCGTCCGGGCCGTGACCTGGGCGTTCCACAGGGCGATCTTGGCCCGGTTGAGAGGCTCCGTCAGCCGCTCGCGGAGGGGCCAGTTGGCCACCGGGATGCCTTCCGTCCTGGTGGGCTGCCAGTGGAGGACCGTCGCCGCCCACGTCAGGCCAGCCCCGAACCCCACCAGCACCACGTGGTCCCCTTCCTTGAGCCGGCCCTCGTCCGCAGCCTCGGCCAGGGCGATGGGGATGGAGGCCGCCGAGGTGTTGCCGTAGCGGTCAATGTTCACGAAGACCTTCTCCATGGGCATGCCCAGCCGCCGCGCCGCCAGTTCAATGATGCGCAGGTTGGCCTGGTGGGGGATGAGGAGTTCAATGTCGTCCCAGGGGATGCCGCTGCGGGCCACCACCTCTTTGGTCGCCTCCACGAGGATGTGCGTGGCGAACCGGAAGATCTTGTGGCCGTCCATGCGCACGTACTGGAGCCCGTTGTCCACCACCTCGCGGTCCAGGGGACGGATGGAGCCGACCCCCGGGACGATGAGGGCGTCGGCCTGGGAGCCGTCGGAGCCCAGCACGTAGGCCAGGGGGCCCGTGGGCTGATCCGTGGCCTCCATCACCACAGCCCCGGCACCATCGCCGAAGAGGATGCAGGTGTTGCGGTCGGTCCAGTCCACCACGAAGGAGATGAGTTCCGCCCCGATGACCAGGGCCCTCTTGCAGGTCCCTGTGGCCAGGTACTGGTGGGCGGCCGAGAGGGCGTAGACGAAGCCGGTGCACCCGGCAGAGAGGGTGTACGCGCCGGCCCTGGTGGCCCCCAGTTTGTGCTGCACGATGCTGGACACTGGCGGCAGGAAGTAGTCGGGCGAAGAGGTGGCCACAATGATCAGGTCCAGGTCGTCCGGCGAGAGGCCGGCCCGCTCCAGGGCCTGGCGGGCAGCGGCGACGGACATGTCGCTGGTAGCCTCCCCCTTGGCCGCGATGCGCCGCTCCCGGATGCCCGTGCGGGTGACGATCCATTCGTCGCTGGTGTCCACCATCTGCTCAAGGTCGTGGTTCGTCAGCACCTTCGCGGGGACGTACTTCCCCCATCCCGTGATGCGTGCGTACCTCATGGTCCTCAAGCCTCCTCCACCCGAAAAAGTTCCATCCCCAGGGGTGCCTCCAGGGCCTCTCCGGGAGCCCCTCGCTTCGGCGCGTGGGGATGGGCTGCAGGATTCTTGGGTTCCCCCGCGCCTGCCTTCAAGGAGGGCGCGGGGCGAACACGCAAGGAGCCTTCAGGCGGCGTCCTCAGAGGCCGCCCGTTGCTGGGCACGGCGGATCAGGAGCGCGGCCACGCCAACGATGGAGACAGCCGACCCCACCGCGGCAGCCCCGACGATCCACTCCCACTGAGGCCTCCAGGCTGCCCCGCCCGCAGCGGCGGGGATGCGCTGCCGCGCCGCCGTCAGAAGCCCGGCCCGCAGGTGCTCCCGGAACTGGGCCGATGGCTGCACGGGGACGAGCACCTGCTGCAGGCAGCGGGCCAGGGAGAAGAACGGCGCGAGCCGTGCCCGCAGGTGGGGGAACAGGCGGAGGTAGAGGGTGTCATCCCCCCCCGCCGCCAGGGTGTCGGCCTGGGCCTCCAGGATGTCTTGCAACAGCGCTTCTTCGGCGAGCAAGATACGTGGGTCCTTCATGGTCGTTCGTCCTTCGGTCCTTCCAGGTCCGGGAGGGGGAACCCCCGGGCCTGCAGTTCTCGGCGCAGGGCCACCAGCGTGCGGTGGTACAGCGACTTCACCGCCCCTTCGCTCCGCCCCATCACCTGGCCGATCTCCTCGTTGCTCATCTGCTCCACAAACTTGAGGATGAGCAGCTGCTGGCGGTCCGGGGGCAGCGACCGGATGGCCTCCAGGACGACCTCCCGCGCTTCCCGCCTCTCCACCGCCTTCTCCGGGTCGCGCCCCTGGTGGTCCGTCAGCCGGAGGGCCTCCAGGGAGACCTGAGGATGGCGGCTGTTGTACCGGTGCCAGTTGGCCATCAGGTTGTGGGCGATGCGGTAGAGCCAGGCCGAGAAGGGCAGGCCCCGCTCCTGGTATCGGTGCAGGTTGTCCAGGGCCCGGTAGAATGTCCGGGCAGTCAGGTCCTCCGCGTCCTCGCGGCTGCCGGTGCGGTAGTACAGGTAGGCGTAGATCTTGTCCACGTACCGCTCGTACAGGAAGCCGAAGGCTTCGGGGTCCTCCCGTGCCCTGGCGACGAGCGCGGCATCGTCCTCTTCCACAGACACCGAACTCCTCCGAGCCCGGTGGTCCCCGAGAGCCGCCCTGGACGCAGGCGGTCGTCATCCTCAATAACACCACCGGGCCGATGGGGTTACGCCCCTGGCCCTCCTCTCTCTGCGCTGGGGGAGGTTCCCCTCTCGGTCTTGCGGGCGTTGGGATTGGCCACCTTCGGGGGTGGGCCCATTCTACCGGAGCACGTCCCGTTTGTCAATGCCCACCTCCCGCGCTTTGTGCTATAATAGAAGCACGGTCACCACTGCACGTGCGATGGGGGACCACACCAGGCAGAGCAGCCAAGGAGGCAGGGAAGACATGTTTGACCGGGACCTTTTGGAGAGGCTGGAACGGGAGCGGGAGCGCTGGGAGAAAGAGACCCTGGAGCCCACCCTGAAGCGCTGGCCAGAGCGGAAGGAGCGCTTCATCACCACCTCGGGCCGGGAGATGCCGCGCCTCTACACCCCCCTGGACCTGGCCGACAAGGACTACATGGAGGACATCGGCTTCCCGGGCGAGTACCCCTTCACCCGGGGGGTGCATCCCACCATGTACCGCGGCCGCCTGTGGACCATGCGCATGTTCGCCGGCTTCGGCACGGCGGAGGAGACCAACGCCCGCTACAAGTACCTCCTGGAGCACGGCGAGACCGGCCTCTCGGTGGCCTTTGACATGCCCACCCTCTACGGCTACGACACCGACGACCCGGAGGCCGAAGGGGAGTTCGGCAAGTGCGGCGTGGCCGTCTCCAGCCTGGCCGACATGGAGATCCTCTTCGACGGCATCCCCGTGGACCAGATCACCACCTCCATGACCATCAACGCCCCGGCCGCCGTCCTCTGGGCCATGTACATCGTCGCCGCCGAAAAGCGCGGCATCCCCATGGAGGTCCTCGGCGGCACCATCCAGAACGACATCCTCAAGGAGTACATCGCCCAGAAGGAGTTCATCTTCCCGCCGGAGCCCAGCATGCGCCTGGTGGTGGATACCTTTGAGTTCGGCATGAAGCACCTGCCCAAATGGAACACCATCAGCATCTCCGGCTACCACATCCGGGAGGCGGGCGCCACGGCGGTCCAGGAGGTGGCCTTCACCTTGGCCGATGGCCTGACCTACGTCCAGGCCGGCATTGACCGCGGCCTGGACGTGGACGCCTTCGCCCCGCGCCTTTCCTTCTTCTTCAACGCCCACAACGACTTCCTGGAGGAGATCGCCAAGTTCCGGGCGGCGCGGCGCATCTGGGCCCGGGAGATGCGGGAGCGCTTCGGGGCCAAGGACCCCCGCTCCTGGTGGATGCGCTTCCACACCCAGACGGCTGGCTGCTCCCTCACCGCGCAGCAGCCGGAGAACAACATCGTCCGGACGGCCATCCAGGCCCTGGCGGCCGTCCTGGGGGGCACCCAGAGCCTGCACACCAACTCCATGGATGAGGCCCTGGCCCTGCCCAGCGAGAAAGCCGTCACCATCGCCCTGCGCACCCAGCAGATCATCGCCCACGAGTCCGGCGTGGCCAACACGGTGGACCCTCTGGCCGGTTCTTACTGTATTGAGGCCCTCACGGACCAGATAGAGCGGGAGGTGCGGGAGTACTTCCGCAAGATCGAGGCCCTGGGCGGCGTCATCCCGGCCATTGAGAAGGGGTTCTTCCAGCGGGAACTGGCCGAGTCGGCCTACCGCTACCAGCGAGAGATTGACACCAGAGAGCGCATTGTCGTGGGCGTCAACGAGTACGTCCTGGACGAGCCCCTGGAGATCCCCATCCTGAAGATGGACCCCAAGGGGTACGAGCGGCAGTGCGCGCGCCTGCAGCGGGTGCGGGCCACGCGGGACAACGAACTGGTCGGCCAGCGCCTCAAGGCCCTGGAGGAGGCGGCCCGCGGCACAGAGAACCTGATGCCTTACATCTTGGACGCCGTGCGGGCCTACTGCACCCTGGGCGAGATCTGCGGCGTGTTCCGCAAGGTGTTCGGCGAATACCGCGAGCCGGTCATTTTGTGAAACCACAGAGGACACGAAGGATTTTTCATCATAACTCCGTTCTTCTCTGTGCTCTCTGTGTCCTCAGTGGTGAGGTCTTTAGGAGGTGGGCGTATGGGACGGTTTCGGTGGGGATTGGTGCTGGGGTTCTGCCTGGGCTTCTGGGCTGTGCAGCGGTGGCTGTGGCTCCCGCCAGAGCGCCGGGGGCACCGCAACCTGCGCCTGGACCTGGCGGAGCAGGTCCCGCCGCGCGCTGCTGCGCCTGCGCCGCAGGCAGAGGAGGTGATGGCCTTCTGCGTGCGCTGCCGGGCCATGCGCCCCATGGCCCACGCCGAACGGACGGTGACCAAGCGGGGCCAGCCGGCCTACAGGGGCGTCTGCTCCGTGTGCGGGGCCAGGATGTTCCGCATGCTGCCCCGGTCGGGGTAGAGACCTCACCCCATCCCCCCCCCTTCTCCCTTCCGAGCCGGAAGGGAGGGGGGCCAGGGGGGCAGGGGAGAGGTCCGCAGGCAGCCGGGAGAGGGCAAGGCCGGACAGAAACAGAATAGGAGGGTACGGTGACGGCCATCCGAGCCTTCGCGGCAAGGGTTCTGGCGATGGTCCTTCTGGTGGGGCTGGGGGGCCTCGGCTGGCCGGCCCCCGCACAGGCGGCGGAGTTCCACGTGGGCACGGCGGCGGAACTCGCGGCCGCCCTGGGCACTGCTCAGACCAACGGTGAGGACGACATCATCGTCCTCGCCCCGGGCACCTACGTGGGGAACTTCTCCTACACACTGGGCGACGGCAAGGCCCTCACCCTCCGCGGCGCGGAGGGGACGAGGCCCGAAGAGGTGGTCCTGGATGGCGGCGGGTCCGGGACCGTGCTCACTCTATACCCCTCGGCGGCGGGAGGGACGGTGCGCCTGGAGGATCTCACGGTTCAGCGGGGCGGGCAGCGCGGCCTGCGGGTGGAGGGGAGCGGAAGCATCCACGTCATCCTCTCCAGAGTGGTCGTGCAGGACAACAGGACCGACACCCACGGGGGCGGCATCCGCGTCTACACGTGGGCCAACGGGGCGGTGACGATGGACATCCGGGATTCGGTCATCCGCCGCAACGAGGCCGCCAACCGCGGAGGGGGCATCCATGCTCACGCTTACGCCGGGAACAGCACGGTAGACCTCCTCATCGTCAACACCCTCATCTACGGCAACCGGGCGGGATGGAGCAGCGGAGGGGTGCAGGTCTCGGCCAGCGAGGTCGGCGAGAACAACGTGGCCAGGGCCGTGGTGGTGCACAGCACCATCACTGGGAACACCTGTGGCATCACCTCCCCCTGGGAGAAGGGAGGCGGCCTCTGGGTCTACGCCTACCAGGGCACTGGGGCGCGGGCTTCCCTGGACCTCTACAACACCATCCTGTACGGGAACTTTGCCCGGGGCGGAGAAGAGGTGCAGGACCTCTACATCGGCGAGCGGTCGCCCGGGGAGGCTGTGGCCAACGCCTACTTCAGCGACGTGGGGATGGTCACCTTGGGCACGGGCCTGCCGACCTACACCGCCACGAGCGTCATCAGCGCGGACCCGGCCTTTGCCGACGCCGCGGCCGGCGACTACCACCTGACGGCGGTCTCGCCGTGCCGGGATACCGGAACCGAGGCTGTGCCCGACCCACCGGGGCTGCCAGCGTACGACTTTGAGGGGCAGCCTCGGGTGATGGGCCCCGCGCCGGATATCGGCGTGGACGAGTTCGGGATGGTCCGCTACCTGCCGCTTGCCTTGAAGGGGCGTTAGGCCCTGCCCACCCCTGGCCCTGGCAGCGGTCAGGGGTGGGCAGCCCCTTCGTTTCCGGGTTGCTCCTCATTCCTCCCGCGCGGCCCAGGGGATGAAGGCCCGCGGCGGCAGGGGGGTGGGGCTTGGGG
>JBMFPD010000044.1:0-15660 GCA_049969295.1 Anaerolineae bacterium
GCGCCAGCCGCAAGGAAGTCCTGGTAGCGGTCGGACCGCCAACGTCCGGCGCGGTGGAGCGCCCACGCTCCTGCGGCCAGGGCCCCCAAGACGATGGCGCCGATGCAGAAGATGGCCATGACGGCTCCGCTCCTCGTCTCAAACCTTCCCCGTGATCGCCGCTTCGGATTATACCCCTGTTCGGGCCTTTTGCCAACATCGTCCCCTTTGCATCCCCCCTCTCCCCTGGTGTATAATCGCCATCGCTGCAACCCATCCCTGGGGGTGTCTTCCCGTTGCGACGCGTTCGCCTGGACCTGATCGCCCTGGCCTTCCTCGGAGCCCTGCCCTGTCTTTTCTTCTGGCAGGTGCTCTTCGGGGGCCGCACACTCCTGCCCGCCGACAACCTCTTCGCCTTTGAGCCCTGGCGCTCCTTCGCCGGGCAGTTCGGCATCACCGTCCCCCACAACGAACTCCTGAGCGACCTCATCCTGGAGAACTACGTCTGGAAGCGCTTCATCGTGGAGAGCATCCAGAACCGGGAACTTCCCCTGTGGAACCCGTACCTCTTCGCTGGGGTCCCCTTCCTGGCCGCAGGGCAGCATTCGGCCCTCTATCCCTTCAGCGTCCTCTTCTACGTCCTGCCCATCCCCTACGCCTACGGCCTCTTCACCGCCCTGCACTTCGCCCTGGCCGCCTGGGGGGCGTACTTCCTGGCGCGCACCCTGGGCGCCAACCGCTTCGGCGGCGTGGTCGCTGGCATCACCTACGCCTTCAGCGCCTTCTATGTGGTGAGCGTCACCTTCACCATGATCATCGCTGCCGCTGCGTGGCTGCCGTTCCTCCTCGCCCTCCTGGAGGTGATGGTCCGCAAACAGGAGGACAAAGGGCCGCAGCCCTACTCGCCCGTGCCCTACGTGGTGGCCGGCGCGCTGGTGCTGGGCCTGGAGGTCACCGCCGGCCACGCAGAGATGACCTACTACACCCTCCTGGTGACGGGCTTCTACGCCGCGTGCCGGCTCCTCCTCTTGTGGCGCGCGCAGCGGTGGTGGCCAGGGGTGCTGCGCCTGGGGGGCTGGTTCCTGGCCATGGCTGCCCTGGGCCTGGCCCTGGGAGGCGTGCAACTCGTCCCCCTCTACGAACTGGTCACCCAGAGTTTCCGCGAGGGCTCTGCCACCTACCAGGACGTGGTCGGCTGGGCCTACCCGACCCGCCAGGTCCTTACCTTCCTCATCCCGAACTTCTTCGGAAACCCCAGCCACCACGGTTATGTTGACCCCTTCTGCCTCTGCTGGCAGCCCATCACCCACGATGCCCACGGCAATCCCCAGCACACCATCTTCTGGGGCATCAAGAACTACGTGGAGGCAGGGTCCTACGTGGGCATCCTGCCCCTGGTGCTCGTGCTTCTGGGGGTGGCGCTTGCATGGAGGGCGCGGCGGAGCCTGCGCGTGGGGCCAGTGGCCATCCTCGCCATCCTTTCCATCCTGGCCCTGGCCTTCACCTTCGGCACCCCTCTCTATGCCATCCTCTACTACGGCCTCCCCGGGTACAGGCAGTTGCACTCCCCCTTCCGCTGGGTTTTCCCCTACACCCTGTGCATGGCTGCCCTCGCCGGGTGGGGTGCGACGCGCCTCGCCCACCTCAAGGACGCGCCTCTGGGGACCGCGCACCTCATCCGCTGGAGCGCGCGGGGACTCCTCCTCGGAGGCGTGGGCGGTCTGGCCATCCTGGCCTTCGCCCTCCTGGACCCTGCGCCCTTCCTGGCCCTGGCAGAGCGGGTCCTGGCTTCTTCGGAACTGGCCCAGTCGGCCTTCCCTTCGGCGCGGGCTTTCCTGGCCTACGAATGGGGGAACTTCGCCCTCTTCTTCACCCTGGTGGGGGGCACGGGAGTGGTCCTCTGGGCCCACGGACGGGGCTTGAACCTCCACCTGGGGGGACGTAGCGTGGCCGTCTGGCAGGTCCTGGCCCTGGTGCTCCTCATAGGAGACCTCTTCGGCGTGGGAATGGGGTTCAACCCCGCCGCCGACCCGCGCCTCCTGGAGTTTGAGCCGCCAGCCATCGCCTTCCTGCGGGCGCAGGGGGATCTCTTCCGCTTCACCACCCTGAACGACCCGGAGGAGCAGAAGACCCTCAACGCCAACTCCGCCATGCCCTACCGCCTGCAGGATATCCGGGGCTACGACTCCATCATCCCCCGGCAGTATGTGGAGTACATGTCCCTCATCCAGCCCCAGACGGACCTTCTCTACAACCGCATCGCGCCGATCTACACCCCCTACGCCTCCGCCCTGGAATCGCCCCTGCTGGACCTCCTGGGGGTGCGCTACGTGGTCACGACCCAGAAGGTGGAGGTTCCCGGCTACCGGCTGGCCTACGAGGGGGAGGTGCGCATCTACGAGAACACCCGGGCCATGCCCCGGGCCTTCACCCTGGCCTGCACGGAGGTGGTCCCCCAGGGCGAGGGGGGCGCCGCCCTGCGGCGGTACGACCCGCGCCAGACCGTCGTCGTGGAGGAGGGGGGGCTGCCGAAGACCCTCCCCGGCCTGGGCCAGGAAGGGTGCATCCCGGCTCCAGCGGAGGTCCCCCGCTACGGCCAGAACGAGGTGGAGGTCCTGGCCAGGGCGGATAAGCCCTCGTGGCTCGTCCTGGCAGATAGTTACTTCCCTGGCTGGAAGGCTTACCTGCGCCCCGCGGGCACAAGCCCGGAGGCGGAGCAGGAAGTCCCCATCTACCGGGTGGATGGCAACTTCCGTGGCGTGCTCCTGCCCCCGGGGGAGCACCTGGTGCGTTTCCGCTACACGCCCATGAGTTTCAAACTGGGCCTCTTCGCCAGTTTCATCGCCTGGGTCTCCCTCTTCCTGGTGGCCGCCGGCTGGATGTGGGGCCGCCTCTACCGGGAGACGGACGACGTGTCGCCCGTCCGACGGGTGGCCAAGAACAGCCTGACGCCCATGGCCCTCTCCCTCCTGAACAAGGTCATTGACTTCGCCTTCGCCATGCTGCGGCTGCGCATCCTGGCTCCGGAGGGAGAGGGGCGGTACGCCTTCGCCATCAACTACATCGGCTACTTTGAAATCCTCACCATCTTCGGGTTGGGCACGCTCCTCACGCGGGAGGTGGCCAAGGACCGCAGCCTGGCCAACCGCTACTTCAACAACACGGCCGCCCTGCGCATCGCCCTGTGGCTGGCAACCCTGCCCCTCATCGGCGGGGGGATTGTCCTCTACCGGCGGTTCGGCGGCCTGACAATGGACACCGCGGCGGCCATCCTCCTCTTCACGCTGGGCCTTTTCCTGAGCGACCTGGCGGACGTCGTCTCGGCGGAGTTCATGGCCCACGAGAAGATGGAATACCCCGCGGCCATCGCCACGGTGACCACGGTCCTCAAGGTCAGCCTGGGAGCCCTGGTCCTTCTCCTGGGGTGGGGCTTCGTGGGGTTGGCCGCCGTCTCAGTGCTGGGGAACCTCTTCACCCTGACCGTCCTCTTCACCCTGATGCGGAAGCACTGCTTCCAGCCTCGCCTGGGCACAGAACTGGACCGCCGCTTCCAGGCGGAGATGCTGAACACCTCCTTCCCCCTGATGATCAACCACCTCCTGGCGACGGTCTTCTTCCGCATCAACATCCTGCTCCTCAAGCCCCTGAAGGGGGACGCGGTGGTGGGCTATTATGGCGCGGCCCTGAAATATATAGATGGCCTGAATGTCATCCCCTCCCTTTTCACCATCGCCATCTTCCCCCTCATGTCCCGCTACGCGGCCACGGCCCGGGAGACCCTCTACCGGGCCTACGTCCTCTCGCTGCGGTTGCTCCTCATGCTGGCCTTCCCGGTGGCCTTCGGCACACCCTTCATCGCCCACGAACTCATCCTCCTCCTGGGGGGGAGCCAGTTCCTGCCCCATTCCCGCATCGCCCTGCAGATCGTCATCTTCTTCTTCCCCCTCTCCTGCATCAACCAGGTGACCCAGTACGTCCTCATCGCCCTGGACCAGCAGCGCTTCCTGACCAAGGCTTTCGCCATCGGCGTGGCCTTCAACCTGGGGGCGAACCTGCTCCTCATCCCCCGCTTCGGCTACCAGGGGGCGGCCGTGGTCACCGTCCTTTCGGAACTGGCGCTCCTCATCCCCTTCTACTCCTGCGTGCGCAGGAACCTGGGGGCGCTGCCGTGGGTGTCGCTGGCCTGGAGGCCGGCCGTGGCCGCGGGCGGCATGGCAGCGCTCCTCTGGGTGTTGCGGTCCTTCAGCGCCCTCCTCACCGTGCCCCTGGCGGCCCTCGCCTACCTCGTCCTCCTCATCGCCCTGGGCGCCTTCCGCGACCCGGACCTGGCAGCCCTCAAGGACCTCATCCCTCGCTCCTGGCGGCCGGCCCTCGTGCGGCTCCTGCCTGCCTCGTGGCAGGCGCGGGCCGAGGAAGCCCTCAGGCCCCCGGAGCCCTGAAGCGGAGGACTCAATGCAAACCTACAGAACGGCATCCCTGTTAGCCCTCTTCGCCCTGGCCCTGGGTGGATGCGGCCTGGGGCCCCGGGGAGAGGTCCCCAGGGGGACCCTGGCCTTTGAGGCAGAAGAGGCGGGCAACACCGACATCTACGTCATGGACCTGGACGGCCAGCACCGCACCAACCTGACCCACCACCCTGCCTGGGATGGGACACCTGCTTGGTCACCGGATGGAAACTTCATCGCCTTCTCCTCGGACCGGGCTGGGTCGCCCGATCTCTACCTCATGCGGGCAGACGGGTCGGACCTCCGCCGCCTGACCGATTGGGACACGGTGGAGATCATGCCCGCCTGGTCGCCAGATGGGACCAGGATCGCCTTCGCCACCGACCGGGCCTACCAGGAGCAGCGAGAGGGCGGCGTCGTCACGGTAGAGGCCGGCCTGGAGATCTGGGTGATGCGGGTGGATGGCTCCTCCCTGCAGCGCATCACGGGGGACCCCAATGACGTGGGCATCTATCCGGCCTGGTCGCCGGACGGGAACGAGATCCTCTACCAGAACATCTCCGCCCGTTCGGACCTCGTCGCTGTGGACCTGGTGAGCCGCATCCCCCGCAACCTGACGGAAGCCCTGAGCGGTGCCAGTTGGAGCCCGGCCTGGTCGCCGCAGCGGAACTGGGTGCTCTTCATGGGCGACGACGGAGAGAACAAGGAGATCTTCCGCATGGAGAGGACGGGAGGCCCCCCGGTCAACCTGACCAACCACCCGGCCTCCGACGCCGACCCAGCCTGGTCTCCAGACGGCCGCTGGGTGGCTTTCGTCTCCGACCGCGCCGGGACGCCCCAGATCTTCATCATGGACGCCAACGGGGGAAATCTGCGGCAGGTCACCCAGGAGGGAGCCACCCACGCCCGCCCGGTCTGGCAGCCCGGACAGTAGGGGCACGTGCAGAGAAACCCAGGAGAGACCATGAAGCACACGGAGGGCCAGAGGTTCAGCAGGGTTCCTCCGTGTCCTTCGCCGTGAAATCCCCTGGATCCGCTCGGGGTGCACAGCCGTGCGCCCCTACAGGGCCGCGCCGCGGCACGGCGGGCTGCCCGCGCCCCTCCGGGCAATTTGCCTTTTCCAGCCCCCTTTGTTATAATGCCTTATTGGTACGGGGCGTAGCGCAGCCTGGTAGCGCACTTGAATGGGGTTCAAGTGGTCGGAGGTTCAAATCCTCTCGCCCCGACTCACGAGCGGGCCGGGCCCAGGGAGGCCAGAAGGATGGGCGGCCGGACCGCCAGAGAACCGATGCCTTCGTGTCCAACGATGGCCGATGGCCCTCTTCCGCCGTCGGCCATTCGCCTATAGGGGACCCTTGCGAGGGCCAGGAGGGCTCTCGCGGGCGCTGGTTGAAGGGGCATGCGTGAAGTCGCGCAGGACCTTGGGTTGACACCCGCCCAGGAAGAGAAACTGGCCAGGGTCCAGGCAGGGTTGGGCCTGATGGCCGACCTGAGCCGGGCCGACGTGTTGCTCTACGTGCCTTGGAAAAAGGACAAAGTCCGGGTGCTCGTCCATGCCCGGCCCCATTCCATCCCCCCCGTGCACGGGGTTTCGCTGAGTGGGAAGGTCTTCCCACGCGACGAGCAGCCCCTGGTGCGGAAAGCGCTGGACCACCGCCTTCTCTGGCGGACGACGCGCTCCGTCTACAGCAAGGGCTCTCCGGTGGAACAACGGGTGTTCCAGGTCTGGGATGAGAGGGGAAAGCCCTTCGCTGTGCTGTGTGTGGAGACCAACCTCATTGAGCACGAACGGCACCGGCGGAGGAGCAAGGTCTTCCAGCGGGCCCTCAGGCTCTTCCAGATGGGCGTGGCTCAGGGGGCGTACCCATCCCTGGACGAACTGAGCCCTTTCGGCGAGCACGATGGCGTGATCGCCGTGGACCTGGACGGCTGCATCCGGTACATGAGCGGCATCGCCACCAACCTCTACCGCAAACTGGGCTATATGGGCGACATGATCGGACGGACCATCTCCGAACTGGAGACGTCCGATGCAGGACTGGTGGCGGAAGCGTTGGGGGAGCGCCGGCCTCTGGAGCGGGAGGTCACCGAAAGAGGCCGGGTGCATGTTAAAAAGGTCATCCCTTTCTACGAGTGGACAGGGCCCTGGGGAGCCCTCCAACAGTGGCTGGCTCCGCACCGCCTGGAACCGCGCCTTGCCGGTGCGCTCCTCCTGGTCCACGACTGCACCGAGGCCCGTCTCAAGGAGCGCCAGTTGCGGGTCAAATCGGCCATGATCCAGGAGGTGCACCACAGGGTCAAGAACAGCCTGCAGAACATCGCCAGCCTCCTGCGCATGCAGGCGCGGCGCACCGATTCTGAACAGGTGCGTGCGGCCCTGGAGGAGGCTGTCAACCGCATCCTCACCGTGGCGGTGGTGCACGAGTTCCTGGCCCACCAGGAGGCCGGCACGGTGGACATGCGGGAAGTGGCGCAGCGGATCATCCGCCAGGCCCGGGAGGTCACGTTGGCTCCCGAGCGCTCTATCCATCTGCGCCTGGAGGGGGAGGCGGTCTACCTGCCCACCCAGCAGGCCACGTCCTGCGCCCTGGTCATCAACGAACTCCTGCAGAACGCCCTGGACCACGCCTTTGACGGGGACCGGCCGGGGACCATCTGCGTGCGGCTGGAAGACCTGGGCGACCGGGTCTCCGTCGTGGTGGAGGACGATGGCCGGGGCCTGCCGGAGGACTTCCAGGTGGGGCGGGGAGGAAGCCTGGGCCTTCAGATCGTGGAGACCCTGGTGACGGAAGACCTCAAAGGCACCTTTGAACTCCGTAGACGGACCGGGGGAGGGGCCATCGCCACGGCCACCTTCCCCAAAACTCGGGTTGGAGGTGAGACGCCTTGGAACGCAGGAGAGTGATCATCGCCGACGACGAGGCGATCATCCGCATGGACCTCAAGGAGATGCTGAGCAACCTGGGCTACCTGGTGGTCGGCGAGGCCCCAGATGCCCGCAGCGCCGTGAACCTGGCGCGGGAACTGCGGCCCGATATCGTCATCATGGACATCAAGTTTGAGGGCGACGACTTTGACGGCATTGAGGCAGCCAAGGTCCTGACGGCGGAGAAGATCGCCCCGGTCCTCTTGCTCACAGCCTTCAGCCAGAAGGAACTGGTGGAGCGGGCCAAGGAAGCCTCGGTCTCCGGCTACATCGTCAAGCCCTTCCGCGAGTCGGACCTGGGGCCGGCCATTGAGATCGCCCTGGCGCAGTTCGAGGAGTTCCGGGCCCTGGAGCGGCAGGTGGGCGACCTCAAGCTAGCCCTGGAGACGCGGAAACTGGTGGACCGGGCCAAGGGCATCCTCATGGATACCCAGGGGTTGACGGAGGCGGAGGCGTTCCGCAGGATCCAGAAGATGAGCATGAACACCCGCAAGCCCATGAAGGAAGTGGCGGAAGCCATCATCCTCGCCCACCAGGCCCAGCAACAGTCGTGAAAGGCCGCCCGGGCTTCCTGAGAGCCTGCGTGGCGGCCAAGGAGACACGGCCATCCCCGCGATGGGGAAGGCCGTGTCTCTCTTTTGGAAAGAGGCTTTTTGGGGGAGAGAAGGAGGTTTCTGGTGTTCAACCTCCCCTATCCCCCAACCCCCTTCCCTCCCCGCCAGGGAGGGAAGGGGGGCCATCGCCAGCGAGGCCGCACACCAACAGCAGGAGGAAGGACATGTCTCTGGAGCAGGTTGCCGAACGGATCAGCCAGTGGATCGCGGACCAGGTCCGCCGCGCCGGCGCGCGGGGCGGCGTGCTGGGCGTGAGCGGGGGCGTGGACTCGGCTCTCGTGGCCGCTCTGACGGCCAAGGCCCTGCCAGGGCGCGCCCTGGGGGTCCTCATGCCCTGCCACAGCCAACCGGAGGACGAGGAGTGGGGGAGGCTGGTCCTCCAGACCTTCGGCCTGGAGGCCCTGCGGGTGGACCTCACGCCGGCCTACGACGCCCTGGTGGGGTGCCTTCCGCCGGGGAGCGACCTAGCCCGGGCCAACCTCAAGCCGCGGCTGCGCATGGCCACCCTCTACTACCTGGCCAACGCCCACAACTACCTGGTCATCGGGTCGGGGAACAAATCCGAACTGATGGTGGGCTACTTCACCAAGTTCGGCGACGGTGGGGTGGACCTCCTGCCCATCGGCGGGCTCTACAAGCACCAGGTGCGCGCCCTGGCCCGCGCCGTGGGGGTGCCCCAGCCCATCGTGGAGCGCCCGCCCACGGCTGGCCTCTGGCCTGGTCAGACGGACGAAGGGGAGATGGGCATTTCCTACGAGGACCTGGATGCCGTGCTCGCGGCCCTGGAGGCCGGCGAGGTGGGCCACCTGGACGCGGGCCTGGTGGAGCGGGTGCGGGCGATGCAGGCCCGTTCGGAGCACAAGCGGCGCATGCCGCCGATCTGCCCGGTGGAATGGCCGGCAATTCTCGGATGAGTCAGCGATCGCAAGAGAGGAGGAAACCATCATGGACGAGCGAGAGGAAGCACGAGCGTTGGTGGAACGCGCGCGGAGCGATGGGGTGTTGCTCTTGAGCCTGCAGTTCACCGACATCATCGGCAACATCAAGAGCGTGACCATTCCGCTGCGCCATTTGGAGAGCGCCCTGGTGGACGGGGTGTGGTTTGACGGCTCCTCGGTGGAGGGGTTCAGCCGCATCTGCGAGAGCGATATGCTCCTGAAGCCAGACCCCAGCACCTACCGGGTCATGTCCTGGCTGCCGGCGGAGCGGCGCATCGCGCGCATCATCTGTGACCTCTTCCGTCCGGATGGGGAGCCCTTTGAGGGCGACCCCAGGTACGTGTTGCGGAAGCAGATGGAGCGGGCCCGGCAGATGGGCTTCATCTACAACACCGGCTCCGAACTGGAGTTCTTCCTCTTCAAGACGGAAAACGGGCCAGCCCTGAAGCCCATCCCCTTTGACCTGGGCGGGTACTTTGACTCCTCCCAGGGGGACGAGGCGGCCAGGGTGCGCCGGGAGATGATGTTCGCCCTGGAGGCTATGGGCATGGACGTGGAGATGGCCCACCACGAGGTGGCCGCGGGCCAGCACGAGATCAACATCCGCTTTGCCGATGCCCTGACCAGCGCCGACAACAACATCACCCTGAAGTACACCGTGAAGGCCGTGGCCCAGCAGAACGGGGTTTACGCCACCTTCATGCCCAAGCCCATCTTCGGCATCAACGGCTCTGGCATGCACACCCATCAGAGCCTCTCAGACCTGGAGGGGCGGAACCTCTTCTACGGACCAGACGACCCCTATGGCCTCTCGCCTCTGGCCTACCACTTCATCGCCGGGCAGTTGGCCCACGCGCGAGCCCTCTCTGCGGTGATCGCCCCCACGGTGAACTCCTACAAACGGCTCGTGCCGGGCTATGAGGCGCCGGTCTACATCTGCTGGGGGCAGATCAACCGCTCGGCCCTGATCCGCATCCCGCGGTGCTCCCCAGGACAGGAGGCGAAGACCCGCGCCGAGTTCCGCGCCCCGGACCCCAGTTGCAACCCCTACCTGGCGCTGGCCGCCATGCTGGCAGCAGGGCTGGACGGCATTGAGCGCAAACTGGAGCCGCCGCCGCCCATTGAGGAAAACGTGTACGAGTTCACACCGGAGGAGCTGCAGGAGTACGACGTGGAGACCCTGCCCTCCGACCTGAGGGAGGCTCTGGAGGCCCTGCGTCAGGATCCAGTGGTCCTGGAGTCCCTCGGCCCGCACATCGGCCCCTGGTTCCTGCGGGCCAAGGAGCGGGAGTGGCGGGAGTACAGCATCCAGGTCACGGAGTGGGAACTGCAGCGGTACCTGGGAGTCCTGTGAGGTGTGAGCGTCTGTCTACCAGGCCCCCATGCGGCGCAAGAGAGTCCCGATATCCGAGAGGCCCACCAGGGATAGGACCACGCCGACGATGGCCAGGGCAATGGAGAGAGCCACCCAGAAGGAGACCAGCGCGGCAACGAAGCCGCACCCAAACCGAAAGCCATCCACGAAGGAAAGACCCCGTTTTTCCACATGGCACCCCCTGTGGTGATCCGCTGCCGGCGAAGCCCGGCCCATTATACCACGGGGGGCCACGGCTGCAAACCGTTTTGCCTTCCGCGCTTGCAGCTGCGGATCATGCCCAGTAGGGCACGCCTGCGGCGTGCCAAAGAAGTCACGCTGCAAGCGTGACCTACGGTCTGCCGCGGCAGAAGGCTATCAGAGCCCTAAGGAATGAGTCAGCCCTGGGGTCATGTCGGTCGTCCAGGACAGTTTGCAGGCCGCCCCCGGCCCTGCCCGGAGAAGAGGGCAAGCCAATTGCGGGAACCGCCGCTTTGCGGTAAACTACACCCCAGCCCGCCTTTGTCCGGAGGGATTGCATGCGTGCGGCAAGAGACCGCTTCTTCGTCGCTTTCCTGGTGCTCCTGCTTCTGGGGGGGCTTGTGGGATGCCAGGCGCCCCCTGCCCCTGCTACCCCCACGCCCAGCCCCCCTCCACCGGAGACGCCTGCCGCCCCGCCATCCGTACCCACAGCGCCCGCGCCCAGACCCTCCCCCGAAGGGAGCGAGGCGAAGGCCCGAGCGCTCCTGCTGGCCTACTACACGGCCCTCGGGGCGCGCCAATTTGATGAGGCCTATGCCCTGTTGAGCCCCACCGTGCAGGAAGAGATATCGCTCCAGGCCTTTCGCGAGCGGTACACCGACGTCGTGGAGGTTGGCCTCCAGAGCCAGACGGTGCGCCGCGCGGAGGAGGACGAGGTTGAGATCGCGGTCACGGCCATCATCCTGCGGAACGCGGGGGACACATTGGTGGAGGAGAAGCGGGAGGAAGTGTGGGTGGCAGCGCGTGAGGGAGGTCAGTGTTCCCTGCGCCCCCAGGGGGAGACGCTCCTCGTCCGGACGGAGCGCGACCTGGAGTCTCCTGTGCGGGTCCTGGGCAAGTTCTACGCGGCCCTGCAGCAACGTCAGTACCGCGAGGCCTACGCTCTGGGGACGCGCCAGTTCCGGGCCTCCACTCCCTTCACGGACTTCGTCCAGGAGTACAACCCTGTGGTGGAGATCGCCCTGGAACAGGTGAAAATCAAGGAAGAAGGTCCGGCGGAGGCGAAGGTCTACTGCCGCGTGCGCTCCAAGAGGGTGGAGGACCTGGACCTGGTGACGCGCCTCTGGGGAGTCCTCTGGACGCTCCGCTTGGAGGCCGGGGCGTGGCGCTTGCACGAAGCCGACGCCCGGGTGATGGCCAGGTGGAAGGAGCCCGTGGCCTGGCTGGAGGTGCCGGTGGTCCACTTCTACGCCGCGCTGGACCGCGGCGAGCCGGAAGCTGCCTACGACCTCCTCTACGATGGGCGCAAAGCCCTCCTCCCCCTTGAGAAATTCAGGGAGCAGTACAGGCACTACCGGGCCGTCAAGATGAACAAGTTCCGCACCCTGGAGGTCGCGGCGCTGGAAGCACGGGTGCTGGTGGGCCTGGAAGTGGAAGAACTCCAGGACGATGGGACCACGGCCACGGTCCAGTACGAGGTGGAGTGGACTCTGCGTCGGGTGGGGAACTCCTGGCGCTTGGACCAGTCCAGAGTGGTCTCGGAGCGCCGTTAGGGAGATGCGGATGGACCGTAAGCAGGCGGTTATCCTGGGGGTCGTGAGCGGCGTGCTGATGCTCTGCCTCTGCGCCGCGGCAGGGGGCCTGGGAGGCGGGTACTTCCTCTGGCAGTGGCTCCGAAGGGGCGGGGCGACGCCGGATGCGGGGTTCGCCAGCCCTGCCCCAGCGCGAAGCCCCACGCTGGCCGCGCCCTCCCCGACTCCTTCTGCGACGAGGCCTACGGCGACGCCGATCCCTTTGCTCTTCACGGCCACGCCGACCGCCTTGCCCTCCACGCCTTCGCCTATGGTATCCCCTGCTCCTGCCTCTACGCCTTCCCCCTCCACGCTGGATGCCGTCCTCGCGGCGGAACTCCCGACCCGGGACCTGGCGGAACTGGCCAGCCGGCTGCGTCTGAGAGGCACTCCGATACCTGTTGTTGCGGCCTCAGAAGGTGCTCAATATCAGGTTGGAGACGTCCGGACCTTCTGGGTAGCCAACACCGATACCCACGTCCATCGGGAGATAGAGACGGTCCTGGAAGTGGAGACGGCGCACGTCCAGATGTGGGTGGAGCGGGGGGCCCAGGTGGACCTGGAAGGGCTGCGGGCCTCGGCCGAGCGGTTTGAGGAGCGCACCTACCCCCGGTGCCGCGAGGCTTTCGGCTCGGAATGGACTCCCGGCGTGGACGGGGACCCTCACCTCCTCGTGCTGCACGCGCACGACCTGGGCGGGGTGGGCGGCTACTTCTCCGCAGCCGACGAGTTCTCCCGCCTGGCCAACCCCTTCAGCAACCAGGCGGAGATGTTCTACATCAACCTGGACTACCGGACGCCAGGCACCGAGGGGTACGACAGCACCCTGGCCCACGAATTCCAGCACATGATCCACTGGTACCAGGACCGCAACGAGGACTCCTGGGTCAACGAGGGCCTCTCCATGCTGGCGCAGCAGGTGAGCGGCCTCCCGGTGGGAAACCTCCACGAGATCTACCTGCGGCAGCCGGACCTCCAGTTGACCACCTGGGAGGATGAGGACAACGCCCCCCACTACGGGGCCAGTTACCTCTTGATGGCCTATTTCATGGACCGGTACGGCGCGCGCGCCGTGCGCCTGCTGGTGGAGGAACAGGCCAATGGCACACAGGGGTTTGACCGGGTGTTGCCCAAAGTGGGGGGCGGTGACTCCGCCTCCTTCTTCGCCGACTGGCTGGTGGCCAACCTGCTGGACGACCCCCGCGTCGGGGATGGGCGCTATGCGTACCTTTCGCTGGACCTCCCCCCGCCTTCGGTGCAGCGCGTCCAGGTCCGCCCCGGCGAGCCGATCGTGGGCACGGTCCGCCCGTATGGTGTGGATTACCTGGAACTCAACCCGCGGCAGGTGGGCAGGGTGCGGTTCGCAGGGGACCCGGTGGCCCGCCTCGTCCCGGCCCTCCCCCACAGCGGGCAGTTCGTCTGGTGGTCCAACCGGGGGGATAACTCGGACGCGCGCCTCACGCGGGCCTTCGACCTTTCCGGCCTGGAGAGGGCCACTCTGGAGTTCTGGATGTGGTACGACCTGGAGCCGGACTACGATTACGCGTACCTTTCCATCTCCACCGATGGCGGGCGCTCCTGGACGCTCCTCCGGGGCAGCCAGGCCACCGATGCCAACCCCACGGGCAACAACCTGGGCTGGGGGTACAACGGGCTGAGCGGTGTACCAGCGGGGAGCAAGGGGGAACCCATCTGGGTCCCCGAGGCCGTGGACCTGACGCCCTACGTGGGGAAGGAAGTCTGGGTGCGGTTTGAGGTGGTGACCGACGACGCCGTGAACCACCCGGGGCTCCTCTTGGACGACATCCGCGTCCCGGAACTGGGCTTTGCGGATGACGCGGAGGCCGGCGAAGGCGGATGGCTTGCCGAGGGCTTCGTGCGGATGGACAACCTTGTGCCACGGCAGTGGCTCCTGCAGGCCGTGGTGGAGGGGAGCCAGGAGACGTGGGTGGAGGAGATCCCCGTCTCCCAGGACGGCCGGGCAGAGTGGGTCCCAGGGGCTCTCCCGCCTTCGGCCCGGCGGGTGGTGCTCGTGGTGAGCGCGTTGGTGCCGGCCACCACAGAGGGGGCCTCCTACCGCCTCTGGGTGGACCCTCCACCTGTGGAAACCCTGCGCTGAGGCCCGAGGATGGGTGCGGAAGGTCCCTGGCAACTGTGGCTCTTCGTGCTGGGCTGGCCGGCGGTGTGGGCGGTGCTGGCCCTTTCCCTGCCGCGCCGTTGGCCGGGAGCCGTTCGGTTCGCGGCGTGGGTCGGGTGGGGAGGCACCCTCAGTGGCCTGGCGTGGATGGCTTTGAGGCCGCCCCCACCTCTTTCGGTGTGGCACCCTGAGGGTGGTGCTGGAGGAGAGGCCCTGGCCTTTGCCCTGCGGGCCGACCCCCTGGGCCTTGCCCTGGCTGCGGTCTGTGGGGGACTGGGGCTCCTCGTCCAGATCGTGGAAGGCGGGGCCGCGGAGCGGGCCCGGGGAGCCCTAGTGCCCCTGCTGGGGGTGCTCCTGGCCCTCCTGGCCGGGAACCTCCTGACCTACAGCATGGGGATTTTCCTCTGGGAGGTCTCCGTGGCGGTGATGCTCTGGGCCTCTGGGGAGGGGAACCTGCGGAGGATGAGGGGCTTCCCCGGTAGCCTGGGGTTGCTCCTGATCCTCCTGGCCACCGCGCCGGCCTCCACCGCCCTCGCCTTCGGGAAGGAGGATTGGCCGGGCTGGGTCCGTGCTGGTGCGGCACTGGCCGGCCTGTGGACCGCGGGGGGCTACCCCGCGGTGGGGCCAGCGGAGTCTGCGGCAGCCTTGCCCAGGGGGCTGCGCTCTCTGGTCTGGACCCTGCAGCCAGCCCTCGGATTGGCGCTGGTTGGCCGGGTGTGGGCTGTGGGGCCCGTGCCGGGCGCCAGTGCCCTGGTTCCACTCCTTCTCCTCAGCGCGCTCTTCGCCGCGTGCTGGGCAGACGGGGAAGCCAACCTGGCGCGGCTTGCGGCGACGCGGGCCGCCTTCCTCGGCCTTGGGATGTGCGTGGTCCCGGACGCGGCCGGGGCGCTTCCCTGGGCGGTGCTGGGGTTCGGCCTGGGCTTCTTCTGCCTGGATGTGGGCTCCTCTGGCTCCCTGCTGGCTGCAGGTTGGGGAAGGGCCCTGGGCCTCCTCTCCCTTGCGGGGGTTCCCCTCACGCCCGCTTTCTTGTGGGCTGTGGCCGGCGGATCTTCCGAGGTGTTCCTGTGGTGGCTGGGTCTGGGGAACGCGCTGGCCCTGGCCCCCCATGTGTGGGAGGGCCCTTCCCCCGCCTGGCAATTGCCGCGCCCCCGCTGGAGGGAGGGCGGGGCGTGTGCGGCTCTGGCCGGGATGGGGGCCCTCGCCCTGGCCCTCGGGCCCGGCGCGGGATGGAGTGGGGAGGCGAAGGCTCTGGCATCGGCCCTGGGCGGCGCGGTGGGGGCGGTGGTTCTGGCCTGGCTGCGGCGGGAAGCCGCCCTGGTGGAGCGGGGAGCCCGCGGCGCAGCCCGGGCGGTGGACCCGTTGGCCTGGGTTCGGGGCGGGGGCAGGCTGGGCCGGGAAGCGGGCAGCAGCCTCCGGTGGCTCCTCGGCCTCTGGGAGGGGCGGGCGGCGCTCCTCGCGAGGCGGTAGAGCCCTCATCCTCCCCCGGTAGAATGCC